>NZ_KV799966.1:0-99340 GCF_001810105.1 Neisseria sp. HMSC068C04 | reverse complement strand
GAAAAAGGAATTTTGCAAAGGTCTCAGGCCGTCTAAAACCTATTTCCTAGATTTCAGACGGCCTTTTTTTTATTTAGCCTAATATACTGTCAATCAGATAATTCCAGCATTGGCGGCAACAGCTGTGTCATCATGAACATCGGCCGTATCGACAGACGAGTAGCTCATACGCTCAGTATGCGTATTGACGTCTGACAAATTACTGATATTGCCATTACCTGACAACCTACCCATCAACTCTTGCAGGCTCAATGTACCTTCATCGAAACGGAAGGTATCAATCACGGCATCGTTAATGTTACCGGAAACGAATTGGTCATTGATGGTAATGCTGTCCCCTTCTGACCCCTTAATGGTAATTTTCCAATCGGTATTGCCTCGAATATCAGTGATGGCATCAATATGCAGGTCATTAACAGAGATATTTTGGCCGAATTGCGGTGCATTATGTTCGTCCACATTATCGGTAATCGTATCCTTACCTTCTCCAAGGCTGAAAACATAAGTATCGGCACCCTTGCCGCCTACCAAGTAATCGGTTCCTGGTCCGCCGAACAAGACGTCGTTACCATCGCCGCCATTAAGACGGTCGTCCCCATCATAGCCGAAAATGATGTCATTACCTGAATCACCGTTAATCGTATCATTGCCCAAACCGCCTCTGATACGGTCATTGCCATCGCCGCCGCTGACAAGAGCATGGCTGCTGTCTGTAATGGTGATGATATTATCAGCATCTAAATGATTCGCAGCTTGAGTAAGACTGTGATCATCTACTTCTGCTACATTTTTTGCAGAATTATTTTCTGCTACCGAAAGGCTATGATTATTTTTGATGGTCAATGTAGTCTCGTTTACAGACTCCGGAATATTACCTTCTTTAGGATTACGGGTTTTGGTAATTTCTTGATCGGAAAGATTATTCACAATAGTGTTATTTTCAATTTTGATATTGTTGAGTTCTCCCAAAATATCTTTTTCGGGAGTAGCATAATCCCTGCCTTCTTCCAAATCGATAGAACCTTTAACACGACCATATGTATCTGCATTAGTCCCGTTGTTTACCAGTAAATTATCGTGAACGGAAATACCCGTATCATTGAAATCAAAATTATGGCTTTTTTTGAATACAGTGTTTAAGCGTACACCGCCCCAATTAGCATTATCTTTGATAAGGTTATTGGCTACTTCATGACCTTTGCCGCCAAAGATACCAATACCGGCCGCACGCCAGCCTAATTCAACGGTATTATTCAAAAAGCGGTTGTTTTCAGCAACATGGGCATTAGTATTTTCATGAATGCTCGACCATGTTGCTAAGCCATCATCACCATTGCCACGGATATTGGAATTGATAACGGTGGAATTGCTGGTACCTTGGGCAAAGTTAACTCCGTCTGCAAAGTTGTTGCGAATAGTGGCATTGGAGATAGTCAAACCATCAGTGTAATTTAAAGGTTTGTTTTGAGAATAATCTCCAATCCAAACACCTACTTCAAAATGTTCAATTTTGATATCGTGAATAGAAGAGACAGTACCTAAAGTGCCGGATATCCCTTTGTAATTAGCTTGCTCATTATGTCTTGAATTTAGATTTGAATCCATAGAGAGATTACCCAAATCTATATCTTTACTACCGGGTTCAAAAGTAATACCGCCGCCACCGCTCACATATCCCTTCTCATCATATTTAGCAGCTTCTGTATTCAAAAAATGTAACTTAGTGTGCCATTGCCCTGCACCGGTAATCTTAATGCCATCAGGAACATAAAGAGAAATCGGACGTGAAAAATCAAATTGACCTTCAGGAATGTAAACAGATTTTTTAGACGCTTTGGCAGATTCAATCGCAGACATGAATGCTTGGTAATCATCCGAGCCATCATTGGCGACTGCGCCGAAATCAGTAATGCTGACACTGTTTTCAGGCTGTTTAATGGCATCCGGTGCCTTTTCCAAATCAACCAAATCAATGCCGACTGGCGTGCTGTCGATATTAGTGATGGTAACCTTATCCCCTACCTTGATATTGGCCTCTTTAAATAATTGGCTAACTTCGTCAAATTGGAAGCGGGCAAGCCTATCTGCCGCGGGTGTATCATGAACTTTAACATCGCCATCCGGATGATATTTGTAGTTATCCAAATATTGCCAGTTGGATTTGGAAGATAAATCCAAAGTACCGATCACTGTATTATTGACTTTGACTTCTACTTTACCGCTTTCACCGTCAGGAACGGTATAACGGATGGTTGCGGCATTGGCTTCTGCTTGTGCAACAAATGAAACTGAAGCATTGGTCGGCAAATCGACATATGCCTGACCGCTTGCTTCACGGGCAGTTGCGCGATCTGCTTCTTTAGAAGAAGACTGGTTCTCAACGATACCATTCTTCAACTCGCCTTGTTCTGCCTCGTAAGTCGTATAGGCAAGTTTTGCACCATATTGGGAAGCATTTGGTACTACAGTTTTAAGGTCTACCATTTGATATATTCCTTCAAAAATATCGTATTTTTAAATTAATCTGCGATATAAGCTCCTATTGGTCATAAAATTAGTATAAAAGTTCAGTAATCTATTATTAAGTTTGATAAAAAAAATGCCGTCTGAAAACACAACGGTTTTCAGACGGCATTTCAATACCTTAATAGCTTATCAGTATGGGCTTAAACTAAGCCTTTTTTCTCCAGATAGCTTTCGTAATCACCCGTTTTATATCCATCTTTGTCATCTAATCTGATGAATTATGTGGGCATCTACTACGCGTTAACTTACATTTAGACTACCTGAAACCTTGATTTACTGCGACTTATCCTTCTGCCATGCTTGGTATGAACGAATGGCTAAAAACAGGCAGACAATCCAAATTATACCCAAGAAGCCCCAAACACCGGTTGCACCGAACTCGTTAAATAACCAGGCAACTGCTCGGCCTTTACGAGAAGCGTGTTCAGTATCGACAACATTTACAGTATCTCCAAGCGTAATGTACCAGCCCAGCACTGGCAATACGATTAGCGCAAACAGATTTTGTAGTAGTTTTTTAAGATTTGCATTCATATTGTTTCCTTACAAAACGCCTTTTTTCTCCAGATAGCTTTCGTAATCGCCCAGGTAGTGTTCATATCCGCCTTTGCCATCCAATTCGATGATTTGGGTAGCCAATGAAGATACAAACTGACGGTCATGTGATACGAAAATCAGTGTACCGTTGTATTTTTCCAGCGCCATGTTCAAAGATTCGATGCTTTCCATATCCATGTGGTTAGTCGGTTCGTCCATGACCAAGACATTGGGTTTCAACAGCAACAGTTTGCCGTAAAGCATACGGCCTTTTTCGCCACCGGAGAGAACCTTCACTTTTTTCACGACATCGTTGCTGCCGAAGAGCAAGCGGCCCAAAGTGCCGCGGATGACTTGTTCGTCATCGCCTTCCTGACCCCATTGGCGCATCCATTCGCTCAGGTCCATATCGACGTCGAAGTCGTTTTCATGGTCTTGCGGATAGTAGCCAACACTGGCTTTTTCCGCCCATTTGATGGTACCTTCGTCCGGCAGCAGGCCATCTGAATATTCGGGGTTGTATGCGCCTGCCAAGAGTTTCAGCAAGGTAGATTTACCTGCGCCGTTCGGGCCGATGATGGCGAGGCGCTGGCCTGCTTCAAGGATGAAGTTCAGGTTTTTAAACAACTGGGTTTCAAAACGTTTGGCCAGTTTTTCAACTTCCACAGCCTGGCGGTGCAGCTTGGCTTTTTCATCAGCTTCAAAACGGATATACGGGTTTTGACGGGTAGAAGGTTTGACTTCGACCATCTCCGATTTGATTTTGTCTGCCTGTTTCAGACGGCTGGTTGCCTGACGGGCTTTGGATTTGTTGGCAGAGAAACGGGCGACGAACTCTTGCAGCTCTTGCAGTTTCTCTTTGGCTTTGGCGTTGTCTTTCAGGGCGCGCTCACGCGATTGGGCAGAAGCGAGCATATAGTCGTCGTAGTTGCCCGGATAGATGGTGATGGTGTTGTAGTCCAAATCCGCCATGTGTGTGCAGACTTCGTTCAAAAAGTGACGGTCGTGCGAGATGATGATCATGGTGGAGTCGTATTGGTTCAACACTCCTTCCAACCAGCGGATGGTATTAATGTCCAAGTTATTGGTCGGTTCGTCCAAAAGCAATACGTCTGGCTTGGAGAACAGGGCTTGCGCCAGCAATACGCGCAGTTTGAAGCCCGGAGCGACTTCTGCCATGGTCGCATTGTGCAAATCTTCGGAAATGCCCACGCCGCTCAACAATTCGGCAGCGCGCGCTTCGGCCGTGTAGCCGTCGTATTCGGCGAACTTGGCCTCCAGTTCGGCAGCTTTCATGTAGTCGTCTTCGGTGGCTTCGGGATTGGCGTAAATCGCATCACGCTCGGTCATTGCCGCCCACATTTCGGTGTGACCCATCATCACCACGTCCAGCACACGCATGTCTTCATAGGCAAACTGGTCTTGGCGCAATTTACCCAAACGCACGCCGTTTTCAATCGCTACTTCGCCGGCAGTCTGTTCCAAATCGCCGCCGAGGATTTTCATGAAGGTGGATTTGCCTGAGCCGTTGGCGCCGATCAAGCCGTAACGGTTGCCTTCGCCGAATTTGACGGATACGTTTTCAAACAGCGGCTTTGCGCCGAACTGCATGGTGATGCCGTTGGTAGAAATCATTATTCGTAAAACCTTTATAAATAGAATGTTATAATCGGACGCGATTGTAGCATATTTTTGCAAAGACCTCAGGATTGAGGCCATGGCAAATGTACCCAATGCCGATGTAAGATGAAAACAGGCAACGCTTCACGCAAAAATGAGTTGTAGGCAGCATTTCAGGCCGTCTGAAACGGAGAAACGATATGGAAACGCACAAAATCTATTACGCCGTGATTATTTTGGTATGTGCCGCCTCCATGCTGCTCAGCCCGTTTTTCTATATCCGCCGCACGCGCTCTGGAGCCGAATTACGGCGCGCGCCCAGACAGTGGAAACCCATCCTCTTCGCCAACATCATCATGATTGCGGCTTTGTTTGTTTGGTGGAAATGGTTTTAAGGAAAAATAAAAATGAACAAACTTTGGATCAGCACATTACTGCTCACTTTGACAACTTCGGTTTCCGCCGCGCCCATTTTTGAATGTACCGATTCTGCCGGCCGCAAAGTCTATACCCAAGCCGGCGGCAAAAACTGCAAAGCCAGCAATATCGGCAAACCGTCCGTATATACTTCTGCGCCTGTCTCAACACCGGTAACGCCGACTTCCCCAAGCAAAACCGAGCAAGAAGAAGCTGTCGCCCCGGTCAATCCGTCTGATGTCGGCGCGGCCAAGCGTGCTTTAGATACAGCCAAGAAAAATTTGGAAGAAGGAAAAAAAGTGCGTTATGGCAATGAGCGCAACTATGCCCGCTATCTCGAACGGATCAATGGTTTGGAAAAAGCCGTCCGCTCGGCTCAGGAAAACTATGATGCGGCGCAACACCAGCCTGCATCTCAAGATCCTGTTGCCTATTGATCCTTACCACACCAGCAAGGCCGTCTGAAATTTGATGTTCAGACGGCCTTTTCATCTTTTCAATATAACAAAATCGTCTTTATACCAAACAAAGCATTCTTTCCAGTTTTCAGACGGCCTTGTTAAAGTAAGCGTGTATTAAATTCTGACGGTTGCCATTATGCTGTTACTCAAAACGCCTTCTGTATTGCCGGGTTTCAAGCTCAGCCTGGGTTTGACGGTTTTGTGCCTGTCGCTTTTGGTGGTTTTGCCGTTTGCGATGATGGCGGCCAAAGCGGCGGAAATCGGCTGGAGCGGATTTTGGAACACGATTACCGAACCCAATGTCTTGGCGGCCGTCTGGCTGAGTTTGCGGATGTCGTTTTATGCGATGTTGACCAATATCGTGTTCGGTACGTTGGTCGCCTGGGTATTGGTGCGCTATGAATTTCCGGGCAAAGGGTTGGTAAACGCTTTGGTCGATTTGCCGTTTGCGCTGCCGACGGCGGTAACAGGCATTGCGTTGGCAACCCTGTATGCGCCCAATGGCTGGATAGGCCGTTTTTTCGAGCCTTTGGGTATCAAAATCGCCTTTACGCCCATCGGTATTTGGATTGCGCTGATTGTTGTCAGCCTGCCCTTTATCGTCCGCGCCGTGCAACCGGTATTGGAAGAATTGTCGGGGGAATATGAAGAAGCGGCGGCGACTTTGGGTGCAAGCCGTTGGACTACGTTCCGCCGCGTCCTCTTGCCTGAAATCACACCGGCCCTGTTAACCGGCGCAGGCATGATGTTTGCCCGCTCTACCGGCGAATACGGCTCGGTCATTTTTATCGCGGGCAATATTCCGATGGTGTCTGAAATCCTGCCCTTGATTATTACCGGCAAACTGGAGCAATACGATGCTCAGGGTGCATCAGCCGTTGCTCTGTTTATGCTGATGATTTCGTTTGTCATCCTGTTGATTTTGAACATCATGCAATGGACTTTGAGCCGCCGCGCCGGAGCGAAGGTTTAACAAACAACAGGCCGTCTGAAACATCAAGCAAACATTTTTCAGACGGCCTAAACGGATACAAGAATAAATAGAGGCTTCACTAACATGAAAACCCATTCCACCAATCCAAACCTGAGCGAACCGCGTTGGTTGCGCGTGTTGCTGACTGCTACCGCCTTGGGCTTTCTGCTGCTGATGCTGGTCGTGCCTTTGGTTGCCGTATTCTACGAGGCCTTAAAAGGCGGTTGGGATTTGTACCTGCAATCTCTGACCGATCCCGAAGCATGGTCTGCCATCAAATTGACGCTGATTACCGCGCTGATTGTCGTCCCCGTCAATGCCGTATTGGGTGTGGCGATGGCGTGGCTGCTGACCCGTTTTGACTTCCGCGGCAAGCAGTTGCTGACCACCCTGCTCGATTTGCCGTTTTCCGTATCGCCTGTGGTGGCCGGTTTGATGTTCGTCTTATTGTTCGGCGCGCACACTGCATTGGGCGGCTGGCTCGAAGCGCAAGGCATACAGATTATCTTCGCCATCCCCGGCATTATTTTGGCGACCTTGTTCGTTACCTTCCCTTTTGTTGCGCGCGAAATCATCCCGCTGATGCAGGCGCAGGGCGACAGTGAAGAACAAGCCGCGCTGATACTCGGCGCAAACGGCTGGCAGATGTTTTGGCGCGTTACCCTGCCCAACATCAAATGGGCGCTGCTCTACGGCATCATTCTTACCAACGCCCGCGCGATGGGCGAGTTTGGCGCAGTCAGCGTGGTATCGGGGCACATTCGCGGCGAAACCAACACCATCCCGCTTTTAGTCGAAATCTTCTACAACGAATACAACTTCACCGGCGCATTCGCCCTCTCCGGCGTATTGGCACTTTTAGCCTTGGCCACCTTGCTGGTGCAAAACATCATTACCAAATTACAAGATAAAAAACTCGCCGCCGCCGAAAGGAACGCAGCATGAGCATCACCATCCAAAACTTAAACAAACACTTCGGAGCGTTCCACGCGCTGAAAAACATCAACCTCAACGTCCCCACCGGCAAACTCGTTTCCCTGCTCGGCCCATCCGGCTGCGGCAAAACCACGCTTCTGCGCATTATCGCCGGACTGGAAAACGCCGATGGCGGCCAAATTCTCTTTGACGGCCAAGACGTCACTGCCAAACACGTGCGCGAGCGCAAGGTCGGTTTCGTGTTCCAACACTACGCCCTCTTCCGCCACATGAACGTGTTTGACAACGTTGCCTTCGGTTTGACCGTATTGCCCAAGTCCGAACGTCCGTCCAAAGAACAAATCCGCGCCAAAGTCGAAGAATTGCTCAAACTCGTGCAGCTCTCCCACCTCGCCAAATCCTATCCGCACCAACTCTCCGGCGGCCAACGCCAACGCATCGCCCTTGCCCGTGCGCTTGCGGTCGAACCGAAACTCCTGCTCCTGGACGAACCCTTCGGCGCACTGGATGCCAAAGTGCGCAAAGAATTACGGACCTGGCTGCGCGACATCCATCACAACCTAGGCGTAACCAGCATTCTGGTCACACACGACCAAGAAGAAGCACTCGAAGTTTCCGACGAAATCGTCGTCATGAACCACGGCAAAATCGAACAAACCGGCAGCGCCGAAGCCATTTACCGTAAGCCGGAAAACGCCTTCGTTACCGAGTTTTTAGGCGAAACCGACGCTTTTGAAGGACGCATCGAAAAAGGCATCTGGCATTACAACGGCTTCGCATGGAAATTGGACGCTCACTACAAATGGCAGGAGCAAACTGCTATCGGCTATATTCGTCCGCACGAATGGCAGCTTGCCGCCGAAAATGAAACACCGATGATTCGTGCCAAAATCGAAAAAATCCACGCAGTCGGCGCATTGACGCATATTTTGGTAAAACACGACAAACAAGACGTACATATCACGCTGGCAGGCAGCGATGCAGCGCGTTACCAAATCGCCGAAGGCAAAGAATTGAAGCTGATTCCGAAACAGGTTTATGTCTTTTCTCAAAACGAACTGATTGAATATTCGATTTGAGGCTAAATCATAAGGCCGTCTGAAAATCTGCTTTCAGACGGCCTTTCACTTTATTTAAACCTGCCAATCAATCGGTTCTAAACCATGCGCCTGCAAATAAGCGTTTGCCTGCGAAAAATGTTTGCAGCCGAAAAAGCCGCGATAGGCCGACAAGGGGGAAGGATGCGGCGCGGTCAGTACCAAATGACGGTTGCGGTCGATAAACGCGCCTTTCTTCTGCGCATGGCTGCCCCACAGCATAAAGACCAAATGCTCGCGTTCCTTATCCAATTGTCGGATAACTTCATCGGTAAACGCCTCCCAGCCAAAAGTCGCATGAGAATGCGCCGTACCGGCACGGACAGTCAACACCGTGTTCAACAGCAACACGCCCTGTTCCGCCCAATGCTGCAAATAGCCGTGTTGCGGAATCTGAAAACCCTCAATATCCGTCGCCAACTCTTTATAAATATTGACCAGTGACGGCGGCACCGCAATTTCAGGCTGCACGGAAAACGCCAAACCATGCGCCTGACCTGCGCCGTGATACGGGTCTTGCCCCAATATCACTACTTTTACATTTCCGAATTCAGTCGTCCGAAAGGCATTGAATACATCGCGCTCAGGCGGATAAACGGTTATCCCCGCCTGCCTTTCATGGCGTACCTTCTCCAAAATCGTTTGAAAATACGCCTTTTCTTTTTCCGAACCAATTGCCTCGTGCCAAGTCTGCATTATTTGCCGCTCCGTATTTGAATGGACTTAATTATAACTGAAATAAATTTCAACCTTAGCCTTTTCATTTCAAGCCGCTGCCATTATGATAAGGATTATCAAAAGATTATTAAAAGGATATGCCGCATGACGATATGGTTTGTTGCCGCCGCCGTTGTTCTGATTGTCGAATTGTTTATCGGAACGGTTTATCTTTTGGTTGTCAGCGTAGCGCTGGCCGCTGCCGGAATCATGTACGGATTAAGCGGTCACTTTTCTGCCGCCGTTTTGACCGCCGCCATCATCAGCGCACTCGGTATCTGGCTGGTACACGGCCGTCTGAAAAATCAGTTGTCTCCCCAAGCGCTCAACGATGACTTGGATATTGGGCAAAACGTCCGCATCCTACGCCACCTGCATGACAATATTTACGAAGTCGCCTACCGCGGTACACACTGGCAGGCACAAGCCGAACGGCCTCAAGATACTTTTCAGACGGCCTCAAGCGCTGTCATTACTGCCAAAAACGGCAATCTGCTGATTATCCGCACACTCTCCCAACCATCATCATAAGGAAACATTATGGAATTTCTGCTCAGCCCCATCGTCCTCTTCTTCATCGTCGTTGTTATTTTTGGTTTCAAATCCTTTATTGTCGTGCCGCAGCAGGAAGTTTATGTGGTCGAACGATTAGGCCGTTTTCACAAAGCGCTGACTGCTGGCCTGAACATTCTTATCCCATTTATCGACCGTGTCGCCTATCGTCACTCGCTGAAAGAAGTTCCTTTGGATGTTCCCAGCCAAGTCTGTATTACCCGCGACAACACTCAGCTGACTGTGGACGGCATCATCTACTTCCAAGTTACCGATCCTAAACTCGCTTCATATGGTTCCAGCAACTACATCATGGCGATTACCCAGCTTGCGCAAACAACTTTGCGCTCTGTCATCGGCCGTATGGAATTGGATAAAACCTTTGAAGAGCGCGACGAAATCAACAGCATTGTTGTTGCTGCTTTGGACGAAGCGGCAGGCGCATGGGGTGTGAAAGTCTTGCGTTACGAAATCAAAGACTTGGTTCCGCCGCAAGAAATCCTCCGCTCAATGCAAGCGCAAATTACCGCCGAACGTGAAAAACGCGCGCGTATTGCCGAATCCGAAGGCCGTAAAATCGAGCAGATCAACCTTGCCAGCGGTCAGCGCGAAGCAGAAATCCAACAATCCGAAGGTGAAGCGCAAGCCGCCATCAACGCGTCAAACGGTGAAAAAATCGCCCGTATCAACCGCGCTCAAGGTGAAGCCGAAGCCCTGCGCCTGGTGGCCGAAGCCAACGCCGACGCCATCCGCAAAATCGCCGAGGCTGTCCGCTCCGAGGGCGGTGCTGAAGCCGTCAACCTGAAAGTTGCCGAGCAATACGTTGCCGCCTTCAGCAATTTGGCTAAAGAAAGCAACACGCTGATTATGCCTGCCAACGTTGCCGACATCGGCAGCTTGGTCTCCGCCGGTTTGAAAATCATCGACGGCAACAAGCCTAAAGCCTCATAATAGCGTTCTGACTCAGGCCGTCTGAAAACCCAATACGGCTTTTCAGACGGCCTTTTTATATCGTTCGATTTTTATATGAATACACAAACCATCAAAACCTATCTTGTCGGCGGCGCCGTCCGCGACCATCTTTTAGGCCTGCCCGTCAAAGACCGCGATTGGGTAGTCGTCGGTGCAGATGCACAAACCATGTTGGCTCAAGGCTATCAACCTGTCGGCAAGGATTTTCCCGTCTTTCTCCATCCGGACAGCCACGAAGAATACGCCCTCGCCCGTACCGAGCGCAAAACCGCCAAAGGCTATGCCGGATTCAGCTTTCATGCCGATAAAGACGTTACGCTGGAACAAGACCTGATGCGCCGCGACCTGACCATCAATGCCATGGCTCAAGATTCAGACGGCACGATCATCGATCCTTTTGGCGGACAACAAGACTTGGCGGCCGGCATCCTGCGCCACGTTTCGCCTGCCTTTGCCGAAGACCCTGTGCGTATTTTGCGTATCGCCCGTTTTGCCGCGCGTTATGGTTTTCAAATTGCCGATGAAACCATGTCGCTGATGCGGCAAATGGTAGAAAACGGTGAAGCCGATGCCTTGGTTGCCGAACGCGTCTGGCAGGAATTGGCCAAAGGCTTGATGGAGAAAAATCCGCGCCGAATGATTGAAGTTTTACGCGAATGCGGCGCACTCAAAGTTTTGCTGCCCGAACTTGATGCCCTTTTCGGCGTACCGCAACGCGCCGACTATCATCCCGAAATCGACAGCGGTATTCATACGCTGATGGTTGTACAACGAGCCGCAGAAATGAACCTGTCCCTCGCCGAACGCTATGCCGCCTTATTGCACGACTTAGGCAAGGCAAAAACACCGGCCGACATCCTGCCCAAACACTACGGACACGACGTCAACGGCGTCGAACCCGTCCGCGAAGTCAATCAACGCCTGCGCGCGCCCAAACACTGCGCCGAGCTTGCCGAACTTGTCTGCCGTTGGCACATCATGCTCCATCAAGTCGGGCAGTTCAAAAGCAAAACCATTTTGAATGTTTTGAAAAAAACCGACGCATTCCGCCGCCCCGAACGTTTTCAGACGGCCTTAAACGTCTGCGTGGCCGACAAACAAGGCCGTCTGAACCTTGAAGAAGCCCCCTATCCGCAACGCGAACACTGGCTGGCCTTACTTGAGGCCGCCAACCAAGTAGATGCAGGCAAAATTGCCGCCGAGTGCCGCGCACAAGGCAAAGCCCATTTAATTGCCGAACAAATCGATCACGCACGCTTGGCGCAAATTACACCGCTGCAAAAAGCGTATCAGGCTGAAAAAGTAGGAGGCTATTGATGACATCTTCGCGTTATAAAATTGAACAAACACCTAGCAAAATTACCTTGTCAGCAAAAATTATACGCAACAGACTCAAACTTCTATTAACTTGCAGAGATCTTGTAATCGTACTATTGATATTGGCAAACATTTCAAATTTAAACTTTGAATCAACATTTAATATCATACTCCTCATATTTTTAGGCCTGCTTTCTTGCCAATGTATTTATGACTTACTGTGGCAACTTTTTGGACAAGAATATATCCATGTTCAAAATGGAATACTTTCACACCAATTCGCACTGTTTGGATTGGGAAAAGGTAAAAAATTTTCACTCGTAGAAATATCACAATGGCAGCCACATGAAAACTATGCAAATACTAAAAACACTAAAATCACACTGCGTAACTATTTGAGTCAGAGAAGGAATACATCCACCATCTCCAGCCCCTTACGACAACCAAATAGTAAACAAGGTGCATGGTCATTTGTTTATCATGGGAAAACCATATACATCGGAGAATTTTTTTATAGCGACGATTACCAAGCAATTAACTCTAAATTAAACAACCTAATACCGAAAAAAGCCAAAAAAGGGACACTTTCCGAACCAGAACACGGACTTTGAAACAGCCGCCACAATATCCGCTATAATCCACACCTTGACCATCTTATTTCAACAATAAAAATCATGACTATCCAGACCGATTTACTTCACGAAAAAATCAGCAATGAGGATTATCAACGCCTCATTGTCAAACACAGCGAATCTTTCAGCGATGGCGAAATCCGCCTATTAAACGAAATCCTCGAAAAATTCCGCTTTGATGTCGTACAGGCGCAAGCTTTGGCGCAAGCCGTCATGCAGCAGGTGCGCTTCAATCCGAACGACTACCATATCGACAGCGATGATGAAGATACAACCGGCATCTGTCCGCACTGCATCAATCCACCCATGCCGCCCCTGCGCGATTATTTGGTTTGGCGCGAAACGCGCGGTTGAAAATTTTCCTAATCGATTTTGATAAGTTATTAACTATTCGCTATCGAACAAGGCCGTCTGAACTGGTGTCATCGTTACATTTGTTCAGACGGCCTTTTGTAAATAAATGTTCATGACTAGGATAAATCAGTATAATCTGCGCCGTTTAAATTTTCTTCGGAGCTTTTATGAACCAGCTTAAAACAGCGGTAGCCGGTGCGCAGATTTTGTTTGTCGCATTCGGTGCCATGGTACTTGTGCCGCTACTGACGGGACTGAACCCGGCTTTGGCATTATTGGGCGCAGGCTTGGGCACTTTGTTGTTCCAATTGGTTACCAAACGTAAAGTGCCGATTTTCCTCGGCTCTTCTTTTGCCTTTATTGCGCCGATTATCTACTCCATCGACGAATGGGGCCTGCCTTCTACGATGTTTGGTCTGTTTGCGGCAGGTTTCATGTACTTTGTCTTTGCCGCGCTGATCAGATGGCGCGGTCTGGATGCGGTACACAAGCTGTTGCCGCCCGTGGTTATCGGCCCGGTGATTATGGTAATCGGTTTGTCCGTGGCCGCAGCAGCCAGCAACATGGCCATGGGTCAGGCAGATGGAAAACAGGTCATCGACTATATCGACTCGCTGATTCTGTCGGGCTTTACCTTTGCGGTAACCGTCATCGTTTCCGTATTCGGCAGCAAAATGATGAAGCTGATTCCGATTCTGATCGGCGTGGCTTCCGGCTATGTATTGGCTCTAATTATGGGCTTGGTCGATACCAGCGCCATCATCAACGCTCCTTGGTTTGCCGTCCCTCATTTTGAAACGCCTCAAGTCAACTGGCAGGCTGCTTTGTTTATGTTGCCCGTTGCCATCGCCCCGGCCATCGAACACATCGGTGGCATTATGGCCATCGGTAATGTAACTGGCAAAAACTACACTAAAGACCCGGGCTTGGACAAAACCCTCGCCGGTGACGGCTTGGGCGTGTGCGTGGCCGGTTTGATCGGCGGCCCTCCTGTGACCACTTACGGCGAAGTAACCGGCGCGGTGATGATTACCAAAAACAGCAACCCCGTCATCATGACTTGGGCGGCAATTTTTGCGATTTTCATGGCGTTTTTCGGTAAGTTCAACGCGTTTTTGGCTTCGATTCCCATGCCGGTTATGGGCGGCATTATGTTGTTGCTGTTCGGCACAATCGCCTCTTTGGGCATCAAAACATTGATTGATGCGAAAGTCGATTTGATGCAGCCGAAAAATCTGGTTATCGTCAGCTCCGTATTGACCACCGGTATCGGCGGTATGATTATCAAAGTAGGTACTTTGAGCTTTGCTGGTGTAGGTTTGTGTGCCGTATTGGCGATTATTCTGAACTGCGTTTTGCCCAATACAAAATCAGAAGAAGCATAAATAACTTGTTCAGCGTTCATAAACGCAAAGGCCGTCTGAAAATAAGATTTCAGACGGCCTTTTAATCATTACGCTTTATACAATGAAAAATGCCGGAGACTTAACCATCTCCGGCATTTTTGAATAAGGTGGCGAGCCGAACCCCCGGCACTGGCTCATCAGAGTGGGCTGCTGGCTTCCGCCCCTGACCCGGTGTTCCGAATTACCATGCGGGGAGACCCGCCATAGAAGAAACGCATTATAGCGGTTTTACAGAAAAACTCAAGCGATAAAATCTGTCAGGCCGTCTGAAAACCATTTACACGAAAAGATTGTAAACAATATTACCTAGTTGCAAATCATTCCCATTGAAATGTTTATTGTCTTTTCCGTTGAAAAATATCGAAAATTACACTACATTAACACTTTACGCCATCAATAAGAAATTGCATTTTTCAGACGGCCTTTAATATAAAAACATTACATCCATCAACGGAACACGACCATGACCACGACTACTGCCCCTCAGCGTATTCGAGAAATTCCCTATAACTATACTTCTTATACCGACCGCGAAATCGTCATCCGACTGTTGGGCAACGAAGCGTGGCAAATCCTGCAAGACCTGCGCGGTCAACGGAAAACAGGACGTTCGGCACGAATGCTGTTTGAAGTATTGGGCGATATTTGGGTGGTCGTGCGCAATCCGTATCTGGTCGATGATTTGCTGGAGCACCCGAAACGCCGCGTCGCGCTGGTACGCGAAATGCGCCACCGCTTAAATGAAATCCGCAAGCGCCGCGACGACAATCAGCAAGTGGATGTCTTGGTTGCCGCAGCAGAAAAAGCAGTCGAGCGTTTTGATAGCAGTTTTGATGAAACCAACCAAAAACGCCATCAGATTTTGGAACGCTTAAGCAAAATCACCAAGCCGCACAACATCATGTTTGACGGATTGGCGCGCGTAACGCACGTTACCGATGCGACCGACTGGCGCGTGGAGTATCCGTTTGTCGTCGTCAATCCTGATACCGAGGCAGAAATTGCGCCTTTGGTCCGTGCCCTAATCGAATTGGACTTGGTTATTATCCCGCGCGGCGGCGGTACAGGTTATACCGGCGGCGCAGTGCCTTTAGACGCAAACAGCGCAGTCATCAATACCGAAAAACTCGACAAGCATCGCGGCGTCGAATACGTTGAACTGGCAGGCTTGGACGGCAGACATCCGATTATCCATTGCGGTGCAGGCGTAGTAACCCGCCGAGTGGAAGAAACCGCGCATCAGGCAGGTTTGGTATTCGCTGTTGATCCAACTTCCGCCGATGCGTCTTGCGTGGGCGGTAATGTAGCGATGAACGCAGGCGGTAAAAAAGCCGTACTGTGGGGTACTGCCTTGGACAACCTCGCCTACTGGAACATGGTCAACCCTCAAGGCGAATGGCTGCGTATCGAACGCGTGCGCCACAATTTCGGCAAAATCCACGACGAAGAAACCGCCGTGTTCGACGTACACACGCTGGATTCAGACGGTATTAATATCGTCAATACCAAACGTTTGGAAATCCCCGGCCACAAATTCCGCAAAGTCGGTTTGGGCAAAGACGTTACCGACAAATTCTTGAGCGGTCTGCCCGGCGTGCAAAAAGAAGGCACGGACGGCATCATCACCAGCGTTGCCTTCGTGTTGCATAAAATGCCGAAATACACGCGCACCGTGTGTATGGAGTTTTTCGGTACAGTCGCCACCGCTACGCCGTCCATTGTCGAAATCCGCGATTTCCTGCTTGCCCATGAAAGCGTACGACTGGCCGGTTTGGAACATTTAGACTGGCGTTACGTCCGCGCCGTCGGTTATGCCACCAAAGCGGCAGGTAAAGGCCGACCTAAAATGGTCTTGCTGGCAGATGTCGTTTCCGATGACGAAGCCGCCGTACAGGCAGCCGCCGAACACATCTGCGAACTCGCCCGCGCCCGCGACGGCGAAGGCTTTATCGCCATATCTCCTGAAGCCCGTAAAACCTTCTGGCTAGACCGCAGCCGTACCGCCGCCATCGCCAAACACACCAACGCCTTTAAAATCAACGAAGACGTGGTAATCCCACTCGAAAGGCTCGGTGAGTATTCAGACGGCATCGAACGCATCAACATTGAGCTTTCCATCCAAAACAAACTCAAACTCTGTGCCGCCTTGGAGCAATATCTGTCCGGCAAACTCCCCATCGACAAAATGGGAACAGACCTGCCGACCGCCGAACTGTTGGGCGAACGCGGCAAACACGCCCTAGCCCACGTTTCCGCTGTCAAAGCGCGTTGGGAATGGCTGCTTGCTAACTTAGACGCGCCGCTTGCCGACTATAAAGCACGCTATGGCGCATCCGTCCACGCTGCACCCGAAGCCAAAGACAATGAAAGCTGCTTTATTGCCTTCCGCGATTTCCGCCTGCGCGTGTCTGTCAAAGCGGACGTAATGAAGCCGCTTTCTGAAATCTTCAGCGGCAAAACCGATACCAAAATTATCCAAGGCTTGGGCAAAATCCACGCAAAAACCGTGCGCAGCCGCGTCTTCGTTGCCCTGCATATGCACGCCGGCGACGGTAACGTTCATACCAATATTCCGGTTAACTCAGACGATGCCGAAATGCTTCAGACGGCCTACCGTTCTGTGGAACGCATCATGAAAATCGCCCGTTCGCTCGGCGGCGTGATTTCGGGCGAACACGGCATCGGCATCACCAAGCTCGAATTCCTGACAGATGAAGATTTGCAACCGTTTTGGAACTACAAAAACCAAGTCGATCCGAAACACACCTTCAACCGTCACAAACTGATGAAAGGCTCGGACTTACGCAACGCCTACACGCCGTCTTTCGAGCTTTTAGGTGCGGAATCGCTGATTATGGAAAAATCAGACCTCGGCACCATCGCCGATTCCATCAAAGACTGCCTACGCTGCGGCAAATGCAAACCTGTTTGCTCTACTCACGTTCCGCGGGCCAACCTGCTGTACAGCCCCCGCAACAAAATCCTCGGCGTAGGCTTGCTGACTGAAGCCTTCTTATACGAAGAACAAACCCGTCGCGGCGTTTCCATTAAACATTTTGAAGAACTGATGGACATCGGCGACCACTGTACCGTGTGCCACCGCTGCGTTAAACCTTGCCCTGTCAACATCGACTTCGGTGACGTTACCGTAGCCATTCGCAACTACCTTGCCGATTCCGGTCACAAACGCTTTGCGCCTGCGGCTTCAATGGGCATGGCATTTTTGAACGCCACAGGCCCCAAAACCATCAAAGCCCTTCGCGCCGCCATGATACAGACCGGCTTCCCAGCGCAGAACTTTGCCTACAAAATCGGCAAGCTTCTTCCGATCGGCACTAAAAAGCAAAAAGCCGAACCGAAAGCCACCGTCGGTACCGCCTCAATCAAAGAACAGGTTATCCATTTCATCAACCGTCCTTTGCCCAAAAGCGTACCTGCCAAAACTCCGCGCTCCATGCTGGGTATAGAAGACGACAAGAGCATTCCTATCATCCGCAACCCGGCTTCGCCGGAAGATGCCGAGGCCGTGTTCTACTTCCCAGGTTGCGGTTCTGAGCGCCTGTTCAGCCAAATCGGGCTTGCCGTTCAAGCTATGCTCTGGCATGTCGGTGTACAAACTGTCCTGCCGCCCGGCTATATGTGTTGCGGCTATCCTCAAGACGCAGGCGGCAATAAGGCTAAAGCCGAAGAAATGAGCACCAACAACCGCGTGGCTTTCCACCGTATGGCAAACACCCTCAACTACCTCGACATTAAAACCGTCGTCGTCAGTTGCGGTACCTGCTACGACCAACTGGAAAAATACCGTTTTGAGGAAATCTTCCCAGGCTGCCGTATCATCGACATCCACGAATATCTGCTTGAAAAAGGTGTGCAGCTAAACGGCGTACAAGGTCAGCAATACCTCTACCACGACCCTTGCCACACCCCGATCAAAACCATGAATGCCACACAAATGGCCAGCAGCCTGATGGGACAGAAAGTCGTCTTAAGCGACCGCTGCTGCGGCGAGTCCGGTATGTTTGCCGTCAAACGACCCGACATCGCCACTCAGGTCAAGTTCCGCAAACAAGAGGAAATTGAGAAAAACCTCAAAGAGCTGCCGCAGGGCGAACCTGTCAAAATGCTTACCTCCTGCCCAGCCTGCCTTCAAGGCTTGAGCCGCTACGCCGACGACAACAATATGCCTGCAGACTACATCGTCATTGAAATGGCGAAACACATCCTCGGCGAAAACTGGCTGGACGAGTTTGTAAAAAAAGCCAATAACGGCGGTGTAGAAAAAGTATTGCTCTAAGGACTTAGACAAAAACTTTTGGCTGTAAGAAAGGCCGTCTGAAAATCTTTCAGACGGCCTTTTTATTCAAAAGAATCAAGATAAAATAAACAAATCAAACGCCTTTACAAATAGCGATGTCACACCAGCAGCATTCAATAAAAAATAAAACCTGAGGCCTTTTAATCCTCAGGTTTTATTTATCAAGCCTTATGCCTTTTCTTTCTGGAGTTTCTCTGCCATCAGTTGATGCAGCGTTTTCTTAGCCGGTTTCATCGGAACACGGTTATCCGTCCAGCCCAGCTGTTTGCTAGGCGTCAATGCACGGAATTTAGTGGCTGTCCAACCGAATGCACGATAAGCTTTACTGCCGCTGAAAATACCGTCAAACGTACGCCACGCCATTTGTTCGCCGAAAGTATGCGATGCACCTTGACCGCGGATAGGATGCGGAACGATTTCGGTTGGCGAACGTTGCGCTTCAACACGCAGACGTTGCATTTGTTCGGTAATCGGAATGCGTACCGGACAAACTTCAACACAGGCACCACACATGGTACACGCAGTCGGCAGATCGCGTGTTGCATCCAAGCCCAACAAATGCGGAGAGATAATCTCGCCAATCGGGCCGGGATAAGTCGTACCGTAAGCCGCGCCACCGATACGGGTATAAACCGGACAATGGTTCATACACGCACCGCAACGGATACATTGCAAGGTACGGCGCATTTGATCTTCTGCATACGCTTGGCTACGTCCGTTATCAAGCAGTACCAAGTGCATTTCTTGAGGGCCGTCCAGCTCTTCGCTACGGCGAGGGCCGGTAATCATATTGAAATAAGTGGTAATGTTCTGACCGATGGCAGAACGTGGCAACAGGCTGTACAAAGGCGGAACATCCGACAGCTTCGCAACCACTTTTTCAATACCGGTGATGGCAATGTGCACAGGCGGTACAGTGGTACTCAAGCGGCCGTTGCCTTCATTTTCGACCAGACACAAAGTGCCTGTTTCCGCAACGGCAAAGTTCACACCGCTCAAACCGACATCGGCAGTGCTGTAAATATCGCGCAAGGCTTTACGCGCAAATCCGGTCAGTTGGTCTACATCATCTGTTAATGGCGTGCCGAGGTTTTGATGGAAAAGCTCGCTCACCTGCTCTTTGGTCTTGTGAATGGCAGGCATCACGATATGGGTTGGTTTCTCGCCGGCCATTTGCACGATAAACTCGCCCAAGTCGCTCTCAACTGCTTTAATGCCTTGATCTTGCAGATAATGGTTCAGCTCAATCTCTTCGCTGACCATAGATTTGCCTTTCACCATCAGCTTGCCGTTTTTATCGGTAATGATGTTGTGAATGATTTGGCAGGCTTCGGCAGGTGTTTCCGCCCAGTGGACTTTAACGCCCAACTTGGTCAGGTTTTCTTCCAATTGTTCCAGCAATGCAGGCAATTTGGACAACGAACGTTGACGGACATGTTCACACAAGTCACGCAGGCTTTGCAGCTCTTCTTCATCTGTCAAAACGGCTTTGCGCTTGGTCATCAGCATATCCATCGCCGTGCGCAGGCTTTTACGCAGAGGCTTATCTTGCAAAGAAATTGCAGCGTTTTGCTTGAACGTTTCCGGCTTCATATGGAACTTAATGGTTTGGGAACTCATGCTTTTTCCTCCAAATCGGCAGGGGAAATATGATCAGGCAGAACGGCCAAAACCACCAAATCGCGCGGGCCGTGTGCACCATAGGCCAAAGTCAATTGAATATCGGCAGTCTTAGATGGGCCGGAAATCAAAATAACGTTGGTAGGCATGCCTTTTTCTACCAGTTTTTCGCCTTCAACAGCATTATGGAATTCGTTGTACATTTTGCTGGTGTCAAATAGGCAGAAATGCACAGGCGGAACCAAACTCAAACTGCGCGGCTCAAGAGGGCTGGACTCCAGCATAATCGTACCGGTACGGGCAATACCACATTTAGAGCCGCTAAAACCAGCCTCGATATCGGTAAAGAATTCGTTTTTCCAGTCGTCGATTTTTCGCTCAAAACCACGAGGTTCAATATCGGTATCGGCCAAAGCTGCACGAGCCAGCTGACCATGTTCTGTTTCCAATGGGAGCAGAATGTTTTTCAAGCCTTTGCCTTCGGCTGCTTGACGGAATACTTGCGGCCAGTTGGATTTGGTAACCCAATAGATTTCAGTTTTGACGGCACGCATGGCAGCCGCCCAATGTTTCAAGCGCTCGACATCGTTTGCCCAAGAAACACCCATTTCACGGTAATAATCAAAAACCGGCGGCTCTTCCATCGGCAAGGCATCGGCTTTTTTCAATTTCGCTAAAATATTTTCGCGCGCGCTCATGCTTTACCTCCGGTACGTTCCAACAGGAAAGATGCAATATGTTTCGGACGCGGCATATTGGGTTCGTCTTTGGCAATTTTGCCGCCGATATTCATCATACAGCCGCAATCCGCGCTGATGATTTCAGTTGCGCCTGTTTCTTTTAAGGCTGCAACTTTGTCGGTTACCATCGCGCCGGAAATATCGGCTTGTTTCACAGAGAATGTACCGCCAAAACCGCAGCACTCGCTTTCATGGTCGTGAACGATACGTTCAACATTTTCCATGCCGTCAATCAGCTGCCAGCCTGACAAATGGACATTCATCTCACGACGCGCCGCGCAGGAAGTATGAACGGCCACTTTAACCGGCTCGCCTTTATCTTCAGGTTTGTAACCAATCGCCAGCAGGAAGTGGGTAAATTCAATGATACGGTTGGCGCAATCAATCGCTTTTTGCTCGTACTCGGTGCCTTTGAACAAAGTCGGCCAGTGGTGTTTCATCATGCCGCCGCAAGAACCGGAAGGCACGACAATCGGCCAATTTTCAGGGAATAAATCCAGTTGCGCTTTGGCAACATCAAAGGCTTCTTTAGGATGGCCTGACGAATAGGCCGGTTGGCCGCAGCAGCTTTGCTCCATAGGATAATGGATACGGATGCCCTGTTGTTCGATTAAAGTGATGGCATCCATGCCTGCTTCCGGCATGAAAAGGTCGAGAACGCAAGTACCGAAGAAATAAGCATCGGTTGGCTTGCTGTCGAATACGGTGATTTGTGGTGGTTTGATTGCGCTCATTTTTTTTTGGAACGGGACAACCCGTTTTCTCGTATAAAAATAAGATGGGTACTTTAAGTAATTGCTTGTAATGGGTCAAGTCTAATTTTAAAAAATAATATTAAAAAAGCATGACAAACCAGACAAAAACCTTTTCCTTATTAACTTGATAATCTACATAATAACCACTATCAATAAGAAAACTAATGGATTCATTTTTTAATAAATGAAACTCGTCCATCCTCTCTCTCTTCAAATCAGAATAACTACCTCTTTATCGAGTCTTGATTTACATCAGAAGTCATGAACTTAATCGCTATGACACGTTTTTAGACGAAACAAGCAATCCGCTATGCTTTACATATGTTTCAGACGGCCATATTGGAATAAAAAGATGTCTAAGATAGGAAAAATAAAAGTTTTTCTCACAAAACCAGGCCGTCTGAAAGATAAGTTCGTCAAAAGGCCACTTTCCATATGCTCAACCCTACTTCTAATCAAAATCAAACACTTGAAAAAACTTCTTCCTTAACCTTGAAAACCCTATGCACACTCAAACACTTCCAGTATCATTGGGACAGTTTCTTGACGCAAAATTACAGTCTTAGCCGCCTACAATCGGCATGGATTTGCAAAAGAAGTGAAACCAAGCTTCAAAACAATTTCACCTTAACTTCGGAGTAGGCATTATGTTGACCCAGACTCAACAGGTTGATTTGACCTTGCATCACCTTAAAGAACGCACCCTATCGATTTATACCCCCGAACAGCGTGCAAGCATCGAGGCATCTGAAGACTGGAAACAGTTTGACAGACGACTTGAGGAACACTTCCCAAAACTGATGCATGAGCTGGACAATGTTTACAACAACAACGAAGCCGTCCTCCCCATGCTGGAGCAACTGATTGCCCAAGCATGGCAAAGCTATTCCCAACGCAACTCATCCTTAAAAGACATCGATATTGCGCGCGAAAACGATCCTGACTGGATTTTATCCAACAAACAGGTTGGCGGCGTATGCTACGTCGATTTGTTTGCAGGCGATCTGCAAGGCTTGAAAGCCAAAATCCCTTATTTCCAAGAATTGGGCCTGACCTATCTGCACCTGATGCCCCTGTTTAAATGCCCTGAAGGCAAAAGCGACGGCGGCTATGCAGTCAGCAGCTACCGCGATGTCAATCCGGCACTGGGGACAATAGACGACTTGCGCGATGTCATTGCCGCGCTGCACGAAGCAGGTATTTCCGCCGTTGTCGATTTCATCTTCAACCATACTTCTAATGAACACGAATGGGCAAAAGGCTGCGCCGCCGGCAATCCGCTCTACGACAATTTCTACTACATCTTCCCCGACCGCTGGATGCCCGACCAATACGACCGCACCCTGCGTGAAATCTTCCCCGACCAACATCCGGGCGGCTTCTCTCAACTGGAAGACGGACGCTGGGTATGGACGACATTCAACTCCTTCCAATGGGACTTGAATTACAGCAACCCATGGGTATTCCGCGCCATGGCAGGCGAAATGATGTTCCTTGCCAACTTGGGCGTTGATATTCTGCGCATGGATGCCGTTGCCTTTATTTGGAAGCAAATGGGCACAAGCTGCGAAAACCTGCCTCAGGCACACGCCCTGATTCGCGCGTTTAACTCTGTAATGCGTATCGCAGCGCCAGCCGTGTTCTTCAAATCCGAAGCCATCGTCCACCCTGACCAAGTTGTCCAATACATCAGCCAAGACGAATGCCAAATCGGCTACAACCCTCTGCAAATGGCATTGCTGTGGAACACCCTCGCCACACGTGAAGTCAACCTACTCCATCAAGCACTGACCTACCGCCACAACCTGCCCGACCATACTGCATGGGTCAACTACGTCCGCAGCCATGACGACATCGGCTGGACGTTCGCCGACGAAGACGCCTCACAATTCGGCATCCACGGCTACGACCACCGCCAATTCCTCAACCGCTTCTTCGTCAACCATTTTGACGGCAGCTTCGCGCGCGGCGTGCCTTTCCAATACAACCCCAACACAGGCGACTGCCGCGTCAGCGGTACTGCCGCCGCCCTGGCAGGCTTGGCGCAACACGACCCCCACGCCGTTGACCGCATCAAACTCTTGTACAGCATCGCCCTGAGTACCGGCGGTCTGCCGCTGATTTATCTCGGCGACGAAGTTGGTACGCTCAATGACGACGACTGGTCGCAAGACAGCAATAAGAGCGACGACAGCCGCTGGGCACACCGTCCTCGTTACAATGAGGAGTTGTACAACCAACGCCATGACAGCTCGACCACTGCCGGTCAAATCTTCCAAGGTTTGCGCCATATGATTTCCATCCGCCAAAGCAATCCTCGCTTTAATGGCGGCAGATTGGTCACCTTCAACACCAACAACAAACATATCATCGGCTATATGCGCAACAACGCGCTTTTGGCATTCGGCAACTTCAGCGAACATCCGCAAACCATCAGTGCGCACACCCTGCAGGCCATGCCGTTTAAAGCGCATGATTTAATCAGCGGCCAAACCGTTTCTCTGAATCAGGATTTGGTACTGCAACCCTATCAAGTCATGTGGCTTGAAATTGCATAAGCCGAAATTTTGATACACCACTCAAGGCCGTCTGAACAAATCAGCGTTCAGACGGCCTTTTAAGGCATAAGATGTATTTTGTATTTTGGGCAGTTTCGCTTAGAATGCACGCTTTAATACTAAATGACACACTTAAAGTCAGGAGTAAAAATCCATGTTGAAAAAATTCGTACTTGGCAGCATCGCTGCAGTAGTTTTGGCTGCTTGTGGCGGAGAAGGCAGCAACTCAGCTTCTTCTGCTACGGCACAATCCGGTGCGTCCTCCGGCTCACTGATTGAGCGTATCAACAACAAAGGTACCATCACAGTCGGTACGGAAGGCACTTACGCACCCTTCACCTACCACGATAAAGACGGCAAATTGACCGGCTACGATGTCGAAGTAACCCGCGCAGTCGCCGACAAACTAGGCGTAAAAGTCGAATTTAAAGAAACACAATGGGACTCTATGATGGCAGGTTTGAAAGCCGGCCGTTTTGACGTGGTTGCCAACCAAGTCGGCCTGACCAGCCCTGAGCGTCAAGCAACTTTTGACAAATCCGAACCTTACAGCTGGAGCGGTGCCGTATTGGTTGCCCGTAAAGACAGCAACATCAAATCTATCGACGACATCAAAGGCGTGAAAACCGCACAATCCCTGACCAGTAACTATGGCGAAAAAGCCAAAGCTGCAGGCGCAGAACTCGTACCGGTAGATGGTTTGGCACAATCTTTGACCCTGATTGAACAAAAACGTGCCGATGCAACCCTGAACGACGAATTGGCGGTATTGGACTATCTGAAGAAAAATCCGAATGCCGGTGTAAAAATCGTTTGGTCTGCCCCAGCTGATGAAAAAGTCGGCTCCGGCTTGATTGTCAATAAAGGCAATGATGAAGCATTGGCCAAATTCAGCACGGCCATGACTGAGCTGAAAGCCGATGGTACGCTGAAAAAACTGGGCGAACAATTCTTCGGAAAAGACATCAGTGTTAAATAATTTCCTTGCCTCTCTGCCGTTTATGACGGAAACACGCGCTGATATGCTCATCAGCGCGTTTTGGCCTATGGTCAAAGCCGGCTTCGCAGTATCTTTGCCTTTGGCAATAGCTTCTTTCGTTATCGGCATGATTATTGCCGTAGCCGTTGCTTTGGTAAGAATCATGCCCTCCGGCGGCATTTTCCAAAAATGCTTGCTGAAGCTGGTGGAATTTTATATTTCCGTCATTCGCGGTACACCGCTGTTGGTACAGTTGGTCATCGTATTCTACGGTTTGCCTTCCGTCGGCATCTATATCGATCCGATTCCTGCCGCCATCATCGGCTTTTCGCTCAATGTCGGCGCATACGCTTCCGAAACCATACGCGCGGCAATTTTGTCCGTACCTAAAGGCCAATGGGAAGCAGGTTTCTCCATCGGTATGACCTATATGCAGACTTTCCGCCGTATTGTCGCTCCGCAGGCATTCCGCGTTGCCGTACCGCCTTTGAGCAATGAATTTATCGGCTTGTTCAAAAACACCTCGCTTGCCGCCGTAGTAACGGTAACCGAGCTTTTCCGTGTTGCCCAAGAGACAGCAAACCGTACTTATGACTTTTTGCCCGTTTATATCGAAGCCGCATTGGTTTATTGGTGTTTCTGCAAAGTGCTGTTTTTGATTCAGGCGCGTTTGGAAAAACGTTTCGACCGCTATGTCGCCAAATAAGGAGTTGTCATGATTAAAATCCGCAATATCCATAAGACCTTTGGCGAAAATACCATTTTGCGCGGCATCGATTTGGATGTCGGCAAAGGACAGGTGGTTGTTATCCTAGGCCCGTCCGGCTCAGGTAAAACCACGTTTTTGCGCTGTTTAAATGCTTTGGAAATGCCAGAACAAGGTCAGATCGAGTTTGACAACGCGCAGCCGTTAAGCATCGATTTTTCCAAAAAACCAAGCAAACACGATATTTTGGCACTGCGCCGCAAGTCCGGCATGGTATTCCAACAATACAACCTCTTTCCGCACAAAACTGCGTTGGAAAACGTCATGGAAGGACCGGTTGCCGTACAAGGCAAACCTGTCGCCAAAGCGCGTGAAGAGGCTGTCAAATTGCTTGAAAAAGTCGGTTTGAGCGATAAGACTGACCTCTATCCCTACCAGCTTTCCGGCGGTCAACAGCAGCGCGTCGGCATTGCCCGCGCATTGGCGATTCAGCCTGAACTGATGCTGTTTGACGAACCAACTTCCGCGCTCGACCCTGAATTGGTACAAGATGTTTTAGATACCATGAAGGAATTGGCACAAGAAGGCTGGACCATGGTTGTCGTTACGCATGAAATCAAATTTGCCTTGGAAGTGGCAACCACCGTCGTCGTGATGGACGGCGGTGTTATTGTCGAACAAGGCAGCCCGCAAGATTTGTTCAACCATCCCAAACATGAACGGACACAAAAATTCTTGCGCCAAATCCGTGCGGACAATGCCGATCTTCAAATTTAATTGAAACGACAGACAATTTGAAAGCATTTCCGACTGTCATTTCATAAAGGCCGTCTGAATAAGTGAAATAGAAATCGTTGATTTCGTTTTCATACTTGTTCAGACGGCCTTTTATATATCTTTTCAGGTAAAATAACGCCTTTCGTTTTACTTATCCCCTTGCCTGCCATCATGATAGAAATTAAAAAACTCACCCTCCAACGCGGTTTGAAAGTCCTGCTCGACAAAGCCGATGCCGTAATCAACCCCGGCCAACGCGTTGGATTAATCGGTAAAAACGGTACGGGAAAATCCAGCCTGTTTGCGCTGATAAAAGGTGAAATCACACAAGATGGCGGCGAAATCCTTATTCCCAAAACATGGCGTCTGGCTTCCGTCTCTCAAGAAACGCCGGATTTAGATATTTCCGCTTTAGACTACGTTTTGCAAGGTGATGCCGAATTGCAGGCTTTTCAGACGGCCTTAGCCCAAGCAGAAGCGCAAAACGACGGCATGAAGCAAGCTGAATATCACGCCAAACTTGAAGAAATCGATGCCTATACCGCTCCGGCACGCGCCGCCAAACTGCTTAACGGCTTGGGTTTCTCACAAGAAGAACATACCCGCCCCGTCAAATCCTTCTCCGGCGGCTGGCGCATGCGCCTCAACCTTGCCCAAGCGCTGATTTGTCGTGCCGATTTACTGCTCTTGGATGAACCGACCAACCACTTGGATTTAGAAACCGTACTGTGGCTGGAAAACCATCTCGCCTCCCTGCCCTGTACGCAAATCATCATCTCCCATGACCGCGACTTCTTGAATGCTACCACAACGCAAACCATCGAGCTGTCGCAACAAAAACTGACCCAATACGGCGGCAATTACGATTTCTACCAAGCCGAACGCGCCCAACGTCTGGCGCAACAACAAGCCGCCTACGTCAAACAGCAGGCGCAAATCAAACATCTGCAATCCTTTATCGACCGTTTCAAAGCCAAAGCCACAAAGGCCGTACAAGCTCAAAGCCGCATGAAGGCATTAGCCAAGCTCGAGCGCATCGCCCCTGCGCATTTGGATAGCGAGTTTTCCTTTGAGTTTGCCAATCCGACCCACCTGCCCAATCCATTATTGAAACTCGACCATGCCGACTTGGGTTATGGCGACAATACCGTTTTACACGATATCACCTTGTCTCTGGAAAGCGGCGCACGTTACGGCCTGTTGGGTGTTAACGGCAGCGGTAAATCCACATTTATCAAAGCATTGGCAGGAAAAATCGATTTACTTTCCGGCAGCATCGTCCGCTCCGAAAAGCTCAATATCGGCTATTTTGCCCAGCACCAACTGGATACTTTACGCACCGACCAAAGTCCGGTTTGGCATATCCAGCAACTTTCGCCCGAAGTCCGCGAACAGGAAATCCGCAACTTTTTAGGCGGTTTCAACTTTGTTGGCGATATGGCGATTCAAAAGACCGAGCCTTTTTCGGGCGGTGAAAAAGCTCGGCTTGCCCTTGCCATGATTATCTGGCAAAAACCTAATCTGCTCCTGCTTGACGAACCGACCAACCACCTAGACTTGGATATGCGCCATGCCCTGACACTTGCCCTGCAAAGTTTCCAAGGTGCATTGATTGTCGTTTCGCACGACCGCAGCCTGCTTGAAGTGACTACCGACAGCTTCCTCCTTATCGACAAAGGCCGTCTGAACAACTTCGACGGCGATTTGAACGACTACCGTCAATGGCGATTGGCACAAGAAAACGCCGCAGCATCCCCCGCCGCTTCTGCACAAAGCCAAAGCCGTAAGGACACTAAGCGCATAGAAGCACAAATCCGTCAGGAAAAAGCCAAACGCAGCAAACCGATTCAGCAGAAAATCGACAAAGCCGAAAAAGAAATCGCACGATTGACTGATATTCAGACGGCCTGTGAAGCATTTTTGGCACAAGAATCTGCTTATTCAGAAGAAAATAAACCCAAATTGCAAGAGACACTCGCACAATTAACAGAAACTAAAGTAAAATTAACGCAACTGGAAGAAAACTGGCTGCAATGGCAGGAAGAGCTTGAGCAAATCCAAATTGATGTCGAAGCCGAGTTTTCCCAATAAAAATAGAGCCATCAGGCCGTCTGAAATAAAACACAATACGGAAAAACATGACTTCAATCATCAAACAAGCCGGATACTTCCTCGTATCCTCTTTCCTCTTGGGCATTTCTCTTCACGCAGCCGCCGCAGTTTATTCCTGCGGCAACGGCAGCTATACTTCCGAACCCAAATCCTCCTGCGCACAGGCCGAATTGCCTAAAATCAGCGGCCATCAAGGCAGCGGTTACCACCTCAACATCCGCAGCCTCAATGCCTCCGATGACCGTGCAAGTACAAAGCCTAAGAAAAAGGCACGCGCGGGAAAATCCGATAAACAAGAGAAAAAAGCCGACAAACCGAGCAAAAACAAAAACCGTGCAAAAGCCAAAAAACAGCAGCCCATGCCGTCTGAACAAGAATAAAATGCTCAACTGCAACGCATCAGCCCTACCTGAATCATGAAAAAATACCTGCTTACCCTATCCCTGCTGCCGCTTGCCGTTTTCAACAGCCAAGCCTATGCCGCAAAAATCTACACCTGTGAAGTCAACGGCTCGATCGTCTATACCTCGCGCCCAAGCGGCAATTGCCAAGCCGTCAACGATTTGCCGATTGTCGGCAAATACAGCAGCAGCCGATACGACGCCCCGGTCAGCGATGCACCTACACTCAACGCGCCGACATCACAAACGGCTCCGGCAAAAAGCAAAAATACGGCGGCAAAATCCAATCATAAAGCAACGCCTAAACCTGCCCCCGTCCGCACCGCTTCTGAAACAGCTCCTCCTCCGGTTCCCAAATCCTCCGGCGTCAACAGCCGCCGCTCTATTTTGGAAACCGAGTTATCGAATGAACGCGCGGCTTTGGCCGATGCCAAAAAGCAATTGAGCCAAGCGCGGACAGCCAAAGGCGGCAGCGTCAATCAACAGGCCATCAGTACGCTGCAAGGTGCGGTTTTGGATAGGGAGAAAAACATTCAAGCCCTCCAACGCGAACTGGGCAGAATGTAAGTTCAAATCAATCAAAACATCAGGCCGTCTGAACAGGTGGAAACGAACTCCAAAATTTTCGTCACGCCATACAGACGGCCTGAATCCCATAATGATTACGCCCGTTTCAATTTCTCGTGTCTGGTAAATACGGTATAATTTGCCCTTTACGCACATTACCTCCGGTCTTTTCAGACGGCCTTTATCTCATGACTGCAAAATCTTCTAAAACCCAAACAAAAAAACGTGCCACCACCAAACCGACCACACGCAAATCCGCCAAAACACAAACTCAAGCCGACAATAAAGTCTCCCAACGCCTGAAAGCCGCCAAAGAGCTGCAAAAAAACGAAGAAAAAAAAGCGCGCCCCGAACATGTCGTCAACTTAATTAATGATGCCTTATGGCTGTTTGGTTTGGTTATCACCATTTATCTGGCCATTTCCCTGGCCAGTTTCAGCATGGACGACCCTGCATGGTCGCGCAGCGTTCCCAAAAGCCATGATGTTGCCAACCTCGGCGGCCTTTTTGGTTCCTATCTTTCCGATGTCGGGTATTATTTGTTCGGCCTGTCATTTTGGTGGTGGATCGTCGCCTCTTGCGTTTTCCTCTACAAAAACTTCCGCCCCATGAAAAAGCAGGAAAACCACAGGCCCTACAATCACGGCGTAGCCGCTTTGGCATTGTTCCTCCTGCTGGTGTGCAGCCCGATTATCGAACATTTCTTGTTTGACAACGCATTGAGCGAATCCCTTCCCGTTGGTGCCGGTGGTTTGGTCGGCCTGTTGGCCGGTTCAGGCTTGGCTTGGTTGCTGGGTAAGTCGGGCAGCCTGTTGATTATGCTGGTGATGTTGCTGCTATCCATTTCCCTGTTGGCTCAGGTGTCATGGCTGGAAGTCATGGCCAAATCCGGCAGCCATGTGGGCGGCCTGTTTGGCAGCCTGATGAAAAAACTGTCTCAATTCCAAAATAAAAAAGAAGATGTCCGTTCCGAAGCTTTGGAAACCCAAAATACGCGCCGCATGGTTAAAGAGGCAAAAACCATTACCGCCACTCCGGTTGCTCCGTTGGCAGGCAGCAGCAGCAACCGCAAAACCGTTGCCGTGTCCGTTGCGCCGCCTCCTAAAATCCAAACTTCCCTATTTGACGATACAGAACCTAAAAACAACGGCGAATACCACAAACCCAACATAAACCTGTTGCGTATGCCGTCTGAAGAACCGGTTGCCGTCAATCCGGATGAATTGCAACAAACCGCTGAATTGATCGAAGCCAAGCTGGCTGAATTCGGCATCGGCGTACAGGTTGTTTCCGCCACTTCCGGCCCCGTGATTACCCGCTACGAAATCGAACCGGCACAAGGTGTCAAAGGCAGCCAAATTGTCGCACTGTCAAAAGATTTGGCACGCTCGATGTCCCTGCAAGCAGTACGTATCGTAGAAACCATTGCAGGTAAAAACACCATGGGCATTGAATTGCCCAATGAGAAACGCCAAGACGTGATGTTGAGCGAAATCCTCTCTTCACCCGTGTTTACCGACGCCAAGTCCAAGCTGACCGTTGCTTTGGGTAAAGATATTGCAGGTACGCCCGTTGTCGGTGATTTGGCAAAAATGCCGCATCTTTTGGTTGCGGGTATGACCGGCTCGGGTAAATCCGTCGGTGTGAACGGCATGATTATGTCCATGCTCTTCAAAGCCACGCCTGACGAAGTCCGCTTCATTATGATTGACCCGAAAATGCTGGAATTGAGCATTTATGACGGCATTCCGCACCTGCTCTGCCCGGTTGTAACCGATATGCGCGAGGCAGGACAAGCGTTAAACTGGTGCGTTGCCGAAATGGAAAAACGCTATCGCCTGCTCTCACACGCCGGCGTGCGTAATTTGGACGGTTTCAACCAAAAAGTCGAACAAGCCAAAGCGGCAGGCAAGCCATTGCTCAATCCATTCAGCTTAAATCCTGACGATCCTGAGCCTCTTGAAAAACTGCCGTTGATTGTGGTCGTTATTGATGAGTTGGCTGACTTGATGATGACCGAACGCAAATCCGTTGAGCAGCAAATCGCACGCCTTGCCCAAAAAGCACGTGCGGCAGGCATTCACATGATTGTCGCCACCCAACGCCCGAGTGTCGATGTGGTTACCGGCCTGATTAAAGCCAACATTCCGACACGTATGGCCTTTACCGTACAAAGCAAAATCGACAGCCGCACTATTCTTGACCAAATGGGTGCAGACGAATTGCTCAAATACGGCGACTCATTATTCCTGCAACCGGGCAGCGCAGAACCGACACGCCTGCAAGGTGCTTTTGTTTCCGATGATGAAGTGCATCAGGTCGTCAATTTCGTCAAAGAACAGGCTCCAACCAACTATGTTGAAGGTCTGCTCAGTGGCGAAGCGGCTATCGAAACCACCAATATTGTCAATCCGAACGCAAACAGCGATGAGTTATTCGATCAAGCCGTTGCCTTCGTATTGGAGAGCCGGAAAACTTCCATTTCCGCCCTCCAACGCCAATTGCGCATCGGCTACAACCGTGCCGCCAATTTGATAGATGCGCTTGAAAATGCCGGTGTTCTCTCTCCGGCAGACATCAATGGCAGCCGACGGATTCTGGCACAAAAAGACCAGCTGTAAAAAACAACAATATCGAAACGCAAAGGCCGTCTGAAAAGAATTTCCTACTTTTCAGACGGCCTTTTTATGTTATTCGTGAAACATTGTGTTATACTAAGCAGCTAAATTTTGACCTTATGCACGCTTCCGAAGTTCTTCGGGATACTGAGCATAAGGATAACCGTTTAAACACAACAAATTTAAGGGCTTACGATGAGCGTAACTGTTGAAACTTTAGAAAATCTGGAACGCAAAGTAGTATTGTCTCTGCCTTGGTCCAAAATCAACGCAGAAACTGAGAAAAAACTGAAACAAACCCAACGCCGTGCAAAAATTGACGGCTTCCGTCCGGGTAAAGCACCGTTCAAAATGATTGCCCAAATGTACGGCGCAAGCGCACAAAACGACGTTATCAACGAATTGGTACAACGCGAATTCTACGAAGTTGCCGTTGCTCAAGAATTGAAAGTTGCCGGTTACCCACGCTTTGAAGCCGTTGAAGAACAAGACGATCAAGAGTCTTTCAAAGTTGCCGCTATTTTTGAAGTTTTCCCTGAAGTAACTATTGGCGACCTGTCTGCCCAAGAAGTAGAAAAAGTTACTGCGACTGTTGGCGATGCCGAAGTTGACCAAACTGTAGAAATCCTGCGTAAACAACGCACCCGCTTCAACCATGTTGACCGTGAAGCCCAAAACGGCGACCGCGTCATCATCGACTTTGAAGGCAAAATCGACGGCGAACCTTTCGCTGGCGGCGCGTCTAAAAACTACGCTTTCGTATTGGGCGCAGGTCAAATGCTGCCTGAATTCGAAGCTGGTGTTGTCGGCATGAAAGCCGGTGAAAGCAAAGATGTTACCGTAAACTTCCCTGAAGACTACCACGGTAAAGATGTTGCCGGTAAATCTGCCGTATTCACCATCACTCTGAACAACGTTTCTGAAGCTACTTTACCTGAAGTTGACGCAGATTTCGCTAAAGCTTTGGGTATTGAAGACGGCGACGTTGCCAAAATGCGTGAAGAAGTGAAGAAAAACGTTAGCCGCGAAGTTGAGCGTCGCATCGGTGAACAAACCAAAGAATCTGTAATGAATGCCCTGCTCAAAGCAGCTGATTTGCAAGTTCCTGTTGCTTTGGTCAACGAAGAAGCCGCCCGCCTGGCAAACGAAATGAAACAAAACTTCGTTAACCAAGGTATGGCTGACGCTGCCAACTTGGATCTGCCTTTGGATATGTTCAAAGAACAAGCGGAACGCCGCGTTTCTTTGAGCCTGATTTTGGCTAAATTGGTTGAAGAAAACAAACTTGAGCCAACTGAAGACCAAATCAAAGCCGTTGTTGCCAACTTCGCTGAAAGCTACGAAGACCCTCAAGAAGTTATCGACTGGTACTACGCAGAGCCTTCCCGCCTGCAAGGTCCGACTTCTTTGGCAGTAGAAAGCAATGTTGTTGATTTCGTTCTGAGCAAAGCTAAAGTAACTGAAAAAGCGCTGTCTTTTGACGAAGTAATGGGCGCACAAGCTTAATTGCTCTAAGGCCGTCTGAAACAGACAATCAAAAGCACCGAAGCGCTTTAAATGGCTTTGGTGCTTTTCCATCATTAACAGGAGACAAAAATGTCCTTCGATTTCAATAATTACCTTGTCCCTACCGTTATCGAACAAAGCGGTCGCGGCGAGCGCGCATTCGACATCTACTCACGCCTTTTAAAAGAGCGCATCGTTTTCTTGATCGGCCCGGTGACGGACGAATCTGCCAATCTTGTTGTTGCGCAATTGCTGTTCTTGGAAAGCGAAAATCCAGATAAAGATATCTTCTTCTATATCAACTCTCCGGGCGGTTCGGTTACTGCCGGTATGTCGATTTACGACACCATGAACTTCATCAAGCCTCATGTTTCTACTTTATGCTTGGGCCAAGCGGCAAGTATGGGCGCATTCCTGTTGTCCGCAGGCGAAAAAGGCAAACGCTTTGCCCTGCCAAACAGCCGCATCATGATTCACCAACCGCTCATCAGCGGCGGCTTGGCCGGTCAGGCCTCCGATATTGAAATTCACGCTAAAGAGCTGCTGAAAATCAAAGAGAAACTGAACCGCTTACTCGCCAAACATTGTGATCGCGATTTGGCCGACTTGGAACGCGATACCGACCGTGACAATTATATGTCTGCCGATGAAGCTAAAGAATATGGTTTGATTGACCAAGTTTTAGAAAACCGCGCCTCTCTTCAAGCCTAATCTTTATAGTTTTTAAATTAAAGGCCGTCTGAAAAGTATATATTCAGACGGCCTTTCTTTAATCTTACTTCGTGTTATCTTTGTTATTCACTTGAACCGGATACAGCAAAATCAAAGGATTGGCTTTCACTTGGCTCCAGAAGCTCTTCAGCAGATTACGCATACTGCCCAAACGCGTACCGCGAGAACGAAGCGCAACAGCCAAAGCCAAAGAAAAGCTGACCACCAGATTCACCATACCGATTGCCAATACACTTGCCAAGCCAAGCATAAAAGTGAATATATCTGCATGACCGCTAATCGCGGCATAACCCAAATTTGCCGAAGAGAACGCCACATGGCGAATATCCAGCGGCAAGCCGAAAAGATGGCCAAAATAGCCGGTCATCCCCAAAAGCATACCGAAAATAAAATTGCCCATAAGCGAGCCGTAATGCTTATGAATATAAGCGGCCAAACGGCGGCGTGGCTGTGGACGCATGATTTTTCGTAAAAATGGATTAAAAGGCAGGCGCTGACGCAAGTTCAGATAATCGGAACGGTTGTCAAAGAAACCCGCAATAATCCCCGAACAAAACAACCATACTCCGGCAATAGCGGCGTACCATAAAGTCGGCTGAGTGAAAATTTCAATAGATTTAAGCTGGTAGGCTGTAACCGCTTCGTTCAACAAGGGCTGGCCATGCGTGTAGGCATAACCCCAAGCAATCCCCGCCGCCAACAATACGGCGATCGATACATTGCCAAACACGGCAACACTTTGCGAACGGCACACATCAATCAGCAGTTTTGCCAACTTGTTGTCTACCGCTTTGCTGCCCTCATTTGAGTCTACCTGCTCGGCAAAACTTGCCGCCGTCATGGCAGGTTGCTTAGTCGCAACGGTGCAGTGCAGCATATGAATCAGCATAAAGCCTAAGCCGTAGTTAAGTCCGGCAAGGAAGGAAGTAGTAAACTCGCCGAATCCCAAAGACGCAATATGGATTTTATTCAATGCCATCAAAGCAATAATTACGCCGCCGCCTGCTGCAGAATAAAACATTTTGAAATATTCGCTACGGTTGCGCGTAATGTAATGCTCACCATGATGGCTTTTGTTTTCCGTAATACTGCGCGCCAACATTCGGATACTGCTTTTGCGCAAGTGGCTGGTACTGTATTGCTCTACCGCCGCGTAAATCATCGCATTCATCAGATTGATGGTTAAGCGAGTACGGCTGCCGGTTTCAATTTGAATATTGGTCAACAGTTTCAGACGGCTGATAGTTTGCTGCAAACGCTCCAACAAGTGCGCCACTTTCACTGACGAACCAGACCCTGCTCCTGTACCACGACGACGCAAATACTCAATTTGCTTGTCGCACTGGTCAAACATGACCTCCAAGTGCGCCGTATCGTAAGTTTCTTCGCTGTGACGATAGTGTTCAACCAATTTTGCAATTTCACGTTGCAAAGCAACAAATGCCGAATCCGCTTCCAACAAACGGGGGGCAATCCGTATTAAATCCGGCTCAATCGCTTCGGAAGCAATCCAAATAGACAGCATTTCCACTGCACGCAAACGGGCATCTGTCAACTGTCGGCTGGCCGTCTGAAGCAAAGCAGGATCGGCTTTACCCTGCAACAATTCATACATGCTCAACCATTGGCGCAAACTCAAAGTCTGCAACCATTTATCATCGTTTTTCGAATGAAAAAGATATAAAAATACTTCGCGCAGATTGGAAAAATCTTTATAAGACGGGCTGAAACGCTCGTAAATCCGTATGCCCATCTCCCGAGTAAAACTATGGCGCGAGAAAATACCCAGCTTAATCAGTGCAGGATAGATGTGAACTTTAGACAACCAGGCATAGAAGCGCAGGCTGAATTGACGGCATAAAGCATCATCTTGTTTTAAAGTAGATAAAATCAAATCGAAACGCTCGGAAGCCTGTTTTTTGCCTCCTCGGCGCAAAAATTTGATTAATGCATTGAGAATAAGAACGAAGTCGGTATCGTTTAAGCGCTCCGACAAAATAATGTGAAGATTTTGATTAGTCAGTTTTTGCATTGTAGTATTATTACACAAAATGAGATATTTAGCAAGAACCTCGGCAAACAGGTCGGATTATATCGCATTCTTTATCAACCCATGGCACAAGATTTTCGATTAATATTCTCTAAAATTCAATGAATAATCAAATTACATAACAAATATATGATGTGAATCAATAACTAGGAAAGGCCGTCTGAATTCTTTCAGACGGCCTTTTACAACAGCATACTACATTATTTTAACCTTATGCAAACAAGAGCTTACCATCCTCTTCTTTAACATGGATTGTGCTATCCGGTGCATATTTGCCTTCAAGCAATGCTTTTGCCAACGGGTTTTCGATTTCTGACTGAATGGCGCGTTTGAGCGGACGGGCACCATACACAGGATCAAAACCAGCTTTAGCAATCAGATCCAAGGCAGCATCATCGACTTTCAGATGCAGATGTTGTGCTTCCAAACGTTTTTCCAAACCCTTAAGCTGGATTTTCGCAATGCTGCGGATATTGGCCTGATCCAAACCATGGAACACGACTACTTCATCAATACGGTTGATCATTTCAGGACGGAAATGTTCTTTCACATCCTCCATCACAACTTCTTTCACCGCTTCGTAGTCCTGAGTACCCATTTGTTGGATATGTTGGCTACCGATATTGGAAGTCATCACGATAACAGTATTTTTGAAGTCAACAGTTCGACCTTGTCCATCGGTCAAGCGGCCGTCATCCAATACTTGCAGCAAGATATTGAACACGTCTGGATGGGCTTTTTCCACTTCATCCAAAAGAATCACGCTGTATGGTTTGCGGCGGACTTGCTCAGTCAGGTAGCCGCCTTCTTCGTAGCCGACATAGCCGGGAGGCGCACCGATTAAGCGGGCAACAGCATGTTTTTCCATGTATTCGGACATATCGATACGAATCAGGTGATCTTCGCTGTCAAACAGGAAGCCTGCCAATGCCTTACACAATTCGGTCTTACCCACACCGGTTGGGCCTAAGAACAAGAAGCTGCCATAAGGTTTATTCGGATCGGCCAAACCGGAACGGCTACGGCGGATAGCGTCGGACACGGCACGCACGGCTTCGTCTTGACCAACCACGCGGCGGTGCAATACTTCTTCCATTTTCAACAGCTTGTCGCGTTCACCTTCCATCATTTTTGACACAGGAATGCCGGTCATACGGGAAACGATTTCGGCCACTTCGTCTGCGCCGACTTCAGTACGGAAAAGTTTGTTTTGTTTTTTGCCATCAGGATTGCTTTCTGCCGCTTGCAACTGTGCGCTCAATTTAGGCAACTCACCGTATTCAAGCTCCGATGCACGGGCAAAATCGCCTTGGCGTTTGGCCTGTTCGATTTTGACTTTGATGTCGTCCATCTGTTTCTTGATGTCGGCTGTGCTGGATGATGCCGCTTTTTCGGCTTTCCATATTTCATCCAAATCAGCGTATTCTTTTTGCAGTCCGTCGATTTCTTCGTCTATCAATTCCAGACGTTTTTTGCTGGCATCATCAGTTTCTTTGGCAACGTGCATTTTTTCCATTTTGAGCTGGATAATGCGACGGTCAAGTTTATCCATTTGCTCAGGTTTGCTGTCCAGCTCCATTTTAATGCGGCTGGCCGCTTCGTCGATCAAATCAATCGCTTTATCAGGCAGGAAGCGGTCGGTAATATAACGGTCGCTCAACTCTGCTGCGGCAACGATAGCAGGGTCGGTAATATCGATACCGTGGTGGATTTCATAACGCTCTTGCAAACCGCGCAAAATAGCAATGGTATCTTCTACACTTGGCTCGCCAACCAATACTTTTTGGAAGCGGCGTTCGAGTGCCGCATCTTTTTCGATGTACTGACGGTATTCGTCCAAAGTAGTCGCACCGATACAGTGCAATTCGCCGCGCGCTAAAGCCGGTTTCAACATATTGCCCGCATCCATTGCGCCGTCGGTTTTACCTGCACCAACCAAAGTATGGATTTCGTCAATGAAAATCAGAGTGTTGCCATCGTCTTTAGCCAAGTCGTTCAACACGCCTTTCAAGCGTTCTTCAAATTCGCCGCGGTATTTTGCACCAGCAATCAAAGCCGCCAAGTCCAGAACCAAAAGGCGTTTGTTACGCAGGGATTCAGGTACTTCGCCGTTGACGATACGTTGTGCCAAACCTTCAACAATAGCGGTTTTACCTACACCCGGCTCACCAATCAGCACAGGGTTGTTTTTGGTACGGCGTTGCAATACCTGAATCGCACGACGGATTTCATCATCACGACCGATAACAGGGTCGAGCTTGCCGTCACGGGCGCGTTGAGTCAGGTCGAGTGTGTATTTTTTCAAAGCATCGCGTTGGTCTTCGGCATTCGCATCATTCACGTTTTGTCCTCCTCTTACCGCATCGATCGCGGCATTGATATTTTGTTCGGTCGCACCGGCTTCTTTCAAAATTTTGCCGGTAGCATCATTCTGCTGAACCAAAGCCAGCAGGAAAAGTTCGCTGGCGATATAGGCATCACCGCGTTTGGTTGCAGCCTTGTCCATCAAGTTCAATACAGCTTGCAGCTCACGGCTAGGCATAATATCGCCGCCTTGACCGGATACTTTTGGCAAGCTGCTCAAATGTTGCTGCAAACGTTGTTTTACTTGAGGCACATTCACACCTGCATGAGCCAGTAACGCAGCAGCACCACTGTTTTGATCGTCAAGCAACGCTTTTAAGATAAAGCCGGCCTCAAGGTAGCTGCTGTCCGCAGCCAAAGCCAAACTTTGACCTTCTTGCAGAGCTTGCTGGAATTTAGCAGTCAATTTATCAAATCTCATTTTACGTTCCTCTTCAAATATATTCTGTTAGAGCCTATATAAGCGCAAATGTGGATAACTCAATAGCCATTTACTCCATTAATCAACAATTTTTATTATATTATTGTTTTATAAAGTTTTATTTTTATAATTTATGTGTATAACTTTTATTATCCGGTTACCCTTTACTCAAAAGGCCGTCTGAAAAATCAAGAATAATCAGGTATAATCGGCACCATATTTATTTTCAGACGGCCTTTGTGCCGAAGGATACTTTCATGAGCAAAAAACGAGTTTTAACAGGCGTTACCACAACAGGTATTCCACACTTAGGCAACTATGTCGGTGCCATCCGCCCGGCTATCCGCGCGGCGCAAGATTCCAATACTGAATCATTCCTCTTTTTAGCCGACTATCACGGCATCATCAAATGTCATGAGCCGGAAATGATTCATCAATCTACTCAAGCTGTTGCCGCCACATGGCTCGCCTGCGGACTTAATCCGGAACAAACCACTTTCTACCGTCAAAGCGACATCCCCGAAGTTATGGAGTTGAACTGGATTCTGACCTGTATCACCGCAAAAGGCCTGATGAACCGCGCCCACGCTTATAAAGCTGCAGTACAGACAAATACTGAAAACGGTCAGGAAGATCCGGATCACGGCGTGGAAATGGGCCTGTACAGCTACCCTATCCTCATGACTGCCGACATCCTTATGTTCAATGCCCATGAGGTTCCAGTCGGTCGCGACCAAATCCAACACGTTGAAATGGCACGCGATATTGCCGGCCGCTTCAACCACCGCTTCCAAGAACTCTTCACCCTGCCTGAAGTGAAAATCGACGAAAATGTCGAACTCTTGGTCGGCTTGGACGGACGCAAAATGTCCAAATCCTATGGTAATACCATTCCACTTTGGGAAAACGACAAGAAAACCCAAAAATCAGTCAACAAAATCATCACCAATATGAAAGAACCCGGCGAGCCGAAACAGCCTGATGAAAGTCCTCTGTTTGAAATCTATAAAGCCTTCTCCACGCCGTCTGAAACTGCCGAGTTCACGCAAATGCTGGCCGAAGGCCTTGCTTGGGGTGAAGCTAAGAAACTCTTGGGCACAAAAATCAATGCCGAGCTCGCAGAACCGCGCGAGCGCTACAATGAATTGACTGCTAAACCCTCTCAAATTGAAGACATTTTGCAGGCCGGTGCACAAAAAGCGCGTAAAGAAGCACGCGAATTGTTGGATAAAGTACGCGATGCGGTAGGTATTCGTCCGTTGAAATAATAATAGCAAAGCCGTCTGAATATTTCAGACGGCCATAATATCGTTTATCATTTGAAATATAATCGTTTTTCTAGGGTTTCTCATATGAAAAAAACCTTTCCCCTTATCTTGCTCAGCCTTTCATTGGCTGCCTGCGGCGGTAAATCTGAAGATACTGCAGCCAATGATGCTGCGTCAGGCAAAGCGCCCAAGCCTATCTTCAAAGTTAAATATATCGATGAACAAGCCATAGCCGGTTTGGATTTAGGTACAGCTCAAGAAGGCGAAACGAAAGAAGGTAAAAAACAACGCACCTACCCGATTAACGGCATAGAGGGCAGCGTCATCAATCTGATTGGCAAACACCCTACCGACTTAGAAGTCATCAGCGGCCAATGCATGGAAAAAAATGAAAAAGGCGTTTCAACCGGCTGGTCAGCCAACGGTGTCTGCCACACTGCCTTTGCAAAAATGGTGGACAATATTGCCCAAGACGGCGGCAAACTGACCGACTATCTGATTTCACACGCTGCTTTGCAACCTTATACCGAAGGCAAAAGCGGTTATGCCGCCGTACAAAACGGCCGCTATATTTTAGAAATTGACAGCGAAGGCATGTTCTATTTCCGTCGCCGCCATTACTAAAACCCTGCCCATCCTATTTTCCCCTGACACAAGGACTGAATCATGGCCCAAGTTACTTTCCAAGGCTCCCCTATTTCTACAAACGGCAATTTGCCCGCTATCGGCCAGGTTGCACCTGATTTCACATTGGTAGCGGCAGACCTATCTGAGAAATCATTGGCTGACTTTGTAGGCAAACGCAAAGTGCTGAATATTTTCCCCAGCATTGACACAGGCGTATGCGCCCAGTCCGTCCGCACTTTCAACAAACGTGCCTCGTCTTTGGAGAATACCGTCGTTTTGTGTATTTCTGCCGATTTACCGTTCGCACAAGCCCGTTTCTGCGGCGCAGAAGGTTTGGAAAATGTAGTGACACTTTCTACATTCCGCAGCAGCTTTTCTAACGATTACGGTGTTACACTGACAGAAAGCCCATTACGCGGCCTGACTGCCCGTGCAGTGGTGGTTTTGAATGAGCAAAACCAAGTTCTCCATGCTGAGTTGGTTTCTGAAATTGCGAACGAGCCTGACTACGAAGCTGCTTTGGCTGTTTTGTAATTGACTCAATAAAATCAGGCCGTCTGGAAATTTTCAGACGGCCTTTTGCTTATCTTCAAAATAAAAACGGTAGCTTTAAAGCTACCGTTTTCTGTTTCAAACCTTATACAGATTTATCTGTTTTGTCTGCTTCTACTGACTCAGCATTCTGAACCTCATTTTGCTCAACAGGTTCAACAGCTTCAGCAACAGGCTCTTCAGGCTCTTCTACTTTGTCATCACGGACATTGTGGCTGTAATCTTTAGGCGGACTAGGTTGTTTACCGGCCATAATTTCCAAAACTTGGTCTCGATCGATGGTTTCCCAATCCATCAGTGCTTTGCACATGGTTTCCATCTTATCGCGATTTTCATCCAAGATTTTGTAAGCGACTTGGTATTGCTCATCCAAAATACGGCGGATTTCCGCATCGATATCTTGTTGGGTTTTCTCGGAAATATTTTGAGAACGGGTTACGCTGCGACCCAAGAATACTTCACCTTCGTTCTCAGCATAAACCATCACACCCATTTTGTCGCTCATACCATAACGCGTTACCATCTCGCGTGCCATTTGAGTTGCACGCTCAAAGTCGTTAGATGCGCCGGTAGAAATACGGCCGACAAAAATATCTTCAGCAATACGGCCACCAAACAAGATTGAGAGCTGGCTCAGCATTTGGTCTTTGTACATGCTGATACGGTCACGCTCAGGCAGCTGCCAAGTCAAACCCAATGCGCGGCCACGAGGCATAATGGTTACTTTGTGAACCGGATCGGTAAATGGCAGGCTTTCCGCTACGATGGCATGACCGGCCTCATGATAGGCCGTTGCACGTTTTTCATCTTCGTGCATCACCATGCTGCGACGCTCCGGACCCATATAAATTTTGTCTTTCGCATCTTCAAAGTCGCTTTGATCGACTTTAACTTTATTGCGACGACCGGCAAACAAAGCTGCTTCATTGACCAAGTTTGCCAAATCCGCACCTGAAAAACCAGGGGTACCGCGTGCTAAAGAAGTCAAATCTACGGATGCATCCAAAGGTACTTTTTTAGCGTGTACTTTCAAGATTTGCTCACGGCCACGGATATCAGGCAATGGAACAACGACTTGACGGTCAAAACGGCCCGGACGCTGCAACGCAGGGTCAAGCACATCAGGACGGTTGGTTGCTGCGATCACAATAACGGTTTGGTTGCTTTCAAAACCATCCATTTCAACCAACAATTGGTTCAATGTTTGCTCACGCTCGTCATTACCACCGCCCAAACCGGCACCGCGCTGACGACCGACCGCATCAATTTCATCAATAAAGATGATACATGGCGCATTTTTCTTGGCCTGCTCGAACATATCGCGGACACGGCTCGCACCGACACCGACAAACATTTCTACGAAATCAGAGCCTGAAATACTGAAGAATGGCACGCCTGCCTCACCAGCAATCGCTTTAGCCAGCAATGTTTTACCCGTACCAGGGCTACCGGCCAACAAAATACCGCGCGGTACACGACCACCCAGACTTTGGTAACGGTTAGGCGATTTCAGGTAATCCACGATTTCTTGTACTTCTTCTTTTGCCTCATCACAACCGGCAACATCGGCAAAAGTAACTTTATTGGAATCTTTGTCCAACAAACGTGCACGGCTCTTACCAAAAGAGAATGCGCCGCCTTTACCGCCACCGCCACTTTGCATGCGCATGAAGTAGAACCATGCGCCAATCAACAACAAAACAGGCAGCAGGCTGTAAAACAGACTGGCCAGCATGCTTGGTTTTTCTTCCGGAGTCACTTTGACGCGTACTTTGTTGTCCAACAGTGTTTTAACCAAGTTGTCATCCAAAGGCGCATTGGTATAGAAGGCAGTTTTATCGGTGCGCTCACCTTTAATCAGATAGCCGCTGACAACAGATCCTTCAATATTGACATTGGATACTTCGCCACTATTAACTTGCTGAATAAATTGAGAATATTCGATTTGCTGTTTATCTTCCTGCTTATCGCTGAGTGCATTGAATGCTGCTAAAAGCATAGCACCACCCACTACCCAGACTAATATGTTTTTAATGGTATTCCCCACTGAACAGGCTCCATGGTTACAAAATAAATAAAATCAAGGGAAAGAATTTTAAAGCACCCACCCTACATTGTCAGCGTTTATTTTTACCTAATAGGTAAATCTCACTGGAACGATTGCGGGAAGCATCCGGCTTTCGAGTTTGTACACTGGCAAAAATTTCACGCATAGCCGCCGTATACTCTTGATAACCCGCACCTTGAAACACCTTCACTAAAAAACTGCCTCCGGTTTTCAAATGTTGGGAGGCAAAATCCAAAGCCAGGTCACACAAATAAAAACTGCGTGCCTGGTCTGTTACGGCATTGCCTGACATATTGGGTGCCATATCACAGATTACAAGGTCTAACGGACGATTATCTAATAAGGCTTCAAACTGTTCCAAAACAGCATCTTCCCTAAAGTCGCCCTGAATAAACGACACGCCTTCAATAGCATCCATCGGCAAAATATCCAAAGCAAACACTGCCCCTGTTTTACCGACCAGCTTGGCCGCCACCTGTGACCAACTTCCCGGCGCGCTGCCCAAATCCGCCAAAACCGTACCTGGCTTGATTAATTTGTCTTTTTGATTGATTTCCAATAATTTATAAGCCGCTCTGGCACGATATCCGTCCTTTTGTGCCATATGGACATAATGATCGTTAACGTGCTCATGCAGCCATGCTTTTGAAGATTTTGAGCGTACAGCCATCTTGATTTGAAATGCTTAAGTTAAAATCAGCATTGTACGTTATTTCCCCCGTAAATGTTCTAAATCGCGTACAATATAGCCATTATTCTTTTTAATTGGATACTTATTGATATGAGCGACAACAAATTAAGCACCAAAGAAATTTTGGCCTTGAAAGCCCAAGCACACCACCTCCACCCTGTCGTTATGGTTGGCCAACAAGGCTTGACCGACTCGGTCATCAAAGAAACCGATGCCGCATTGACAGCGCACGAATTGATTAAAGTCCGTGTTTTTGGCGATGATCGTGCTGAACGTATTGAAATTTGTGATGCACTGTGTGAAACACTGGGTGCTCAACTGGTGCAACATATTGGCAAATTACTTGTTTTATGGCGTAAAAAACCGGACGATAAATAATTTAAACTGAATAAACAACAGAAGTATTTTCTCAACCCACTTTATCATATCCTTCTGTTGTATTTATGCAGCATAAAACAAATTATTCCATTATTCTAAGTATGAAAATACAAATACGGTTGCCTGTTTTTGTAAATAACCTCAAAATTACAAAATCATAACGGCCGCACCCTGTCGGCCGATTATTTTATTCTTAATCCTTCACAAAATATAAAAGCAAACCGATGAATGCTCAACAATATGAAGAATCTTTTCTGTTAGCAGAAAAATTAATCACTCAAGACCCACCTGACTTTGCACGAGCCATCCCTTTGCTCTGCGAAGCAGCAGAAGCCGGGCATGTTGAGGCTGCATTTCAGCTGGCAGGATGCCTGATCGAACACCACGAAAATGCGCAAGATTTAGCAATTGCTGTCTCATATCTCAAACAGGCTGCCCAAGCCGGTCACCCATACGCTCGTTACAACCTTCTGCAAATAGAAGAAAGCAGAGGGATTGCAATAGAAGACTTAGTTGATGCCTATCAAGAGCTTGCCGAAGAAGGATTAGCCCCTGCCCAGCTGCGCCTGATGCGTTTATACGCAGACAATGGCAATGACCAAGAAGCAGTCAAATGGGCATTGAAAGCCGCTGAACAGCAAAATCCTCAGGCACAATACTTCTTAGCCCAACATTACCAATATTCCAGCTCCCCTGATTTGGAATATTCCCATAAACTTTATCAGCAATCCGCTGCACAGGGATTTATTGCGGCACACTGGCAACTCGGCCTTCAATACAAATTGGGGCAAGGTGTTGCACAAAACCCTGAAAAAGCAATCGAACATTTGCGTATTGCCGCCGATTACGACATTGTTCCGGCGCAAACTTCCCTTGCAGAACTCTTAGCCGCATCAAATCCTACTGAAGCATTGGAATGGTTTGAAAAAGCTGCCGAACAAGGTGACAGCAACGCGCATGTAGCACTTGCCGAAATCTATCTATTGGGCAAAAACACCGAACGAGACCCTCAAAAGGCCTATCAGCATGCTAAATTTGCTGCGGATCAAAATGATCCGGAAGGTTTGCGTCTTTTAGGTGATATCCATCGCTACGGATTGGGACGAGCAGTTGATGCGGACACTGCGCGTCAATATTATCAACGCTCGGCTGATTTAGGTAATCTTGTCGCTTACCAAAAACTTCTGTCTGACAGCGCATTGAATAACCAGCAAAACTATGAGCTGACGAAAGAAATCGCCCTCCAACGTCAGGAAGCTGAACGTTTGTACAAGCTGGCATTTGCAGCGCACTATGGCTTAAAACGCCAACAGAATTACGCTGAAGCACTGGATCTATACCATCAATCCGCAGAACGTGGACACAGCAAATCCCAAACCAATCTTGGCATGATGTATTACAGCGGACAAGGCGTACCTGTCGACTACGCCCAAGCTGCAAAATGGTTTGAAGCAGCGGCCAAACAAAGAGACACGATGGCTCAATATAATCTTGCCTGTCTGTATTATCACGGTATGGGCGTAGAAAAAGACATCAACAATGCTTGTTTCTGGTTGCAAGAAGCCATCCAACATGGACATGAACAGCAAGACGTTCTTAAAGAGCTTTTGGCTCAATGGAAGCAATTCGCTCAAAAAGCCTCTGCTGCTTAAAGGCCGTCTGAAATTCTAACTTCCTACACAAATGACATGTCAGAACTAAACAGACTGTACATGTCATTTTTTCATTTATCCTTCCTCAATAATCTTCATTTCAAATCCCATTCTCTCTTAATCTCTTTTAAAGTCTTCAGACGGCCTATTCTATTTGTAAAAAATCAGATAATATAAATTTTCTCTTTCAAACCCTAAATCCAATCTGAACTTTCAATTTACAACAAAATTTGAAAAATATTTTTCGTATTCGAATCCATTTACTCAAATATCTGATACTTTTTACTGTATCACTAAAAACAAGCTCCATAACTCTTTTAAAAAGTCTTAATTTCAACCTCTACATCCTATCAATATCTACAGCATGATTTGCCAGTTTGCCCAATTACTGATAGCATTTGCAGATTAGCCTGTTCGCAAAAAGTTCAATTCTTTCTGATTTTTCATCAACGGTTATAACGTATTGAAAAAATTACAGTAATTAAGACTTTTCGAATTTGACTCTAGGAATTTTCGTTTTTAACTCACATTTGTTCACAAACGAAAATATCGGAGTAATACTCCGTCATTGAAAAACACTCAACACAAGGATAGATATTATGTCCACCCAATTACACGATGTTGACCCAATTGAAACCAAAGAATGGTTAGACGCGTTAAGCTCTGTTTTAGAATATGAAGGCAGTGAGCGCGCTCAATACCTGCTGGAAAGTTTGGTCAAATACAGCCGTGACAAAGGCATCCGTATGCCTCACGGCACCACTACTCCATACTTGAACACCGTTTCCGTTGAAGATGAAAAAGGCATCCCTGGCGACCAAAATATCGAACACCGCATCCGTGCATTCGTCCGTTGGAACGCTGCCGCTATTGTTTTGCGCGCGGGTAAAAAAGATTTGGAATTGGGTGGGCACATCGCATCTTTCCAGTCAGCCGCCACTATGTACGAAGTCGGCTTCAACCACTTCTGGAAAGCTAAAGGCGAAGGCGAAGAAGGCGATCTGGTATTCTTCCAAGGCCACGTTGCCCCTGGTATCTACGCACGCGCTTTTGTTGAAGGCCGTCTGACTGAAGACCAATTGAACAACTTCCGTCAAGAAGTTGACGGTAAAGGTCTGCCTTCTTACCCTCACCCTCACCTGTTGCCTGACTTCTGGCAATTCCCAACCGTATCTATGGGTCTTGGCCCATTAATGGCGATTTACCAAGCACGCTTCCTGAAATACTTGGAATCTCGCGGCCTGGCTAAAACCAAAGGCCGTAAAGTATGGGTATTCTGTGGCGACGGCGAAATGGACGAACCTGAAAGCCAAGGCGCTATTGCTCTGGCTTCACGCGAAGGCTTGGACAACTTGGTATTCGTCATCAACTGTAACCTGCAACGTTTGGACGGCCCAGTACGCGGTAACGGCAAAATCATTCAAGAGCTAGAAGGCAACTTTGCCGGCGCCGGCTGGAATGTTGTGAAAGTCATCTGGGGTCGTCGTTGGGACCGCCTCTTGGCAAAAGACAAAGACGGTATCCTGCGCAAACGCATGGAAGAATGTTTGGACGGTGACTACCAAACTTACAAATCCAAAGACGGTGCATACGTTCGCGAACACTTCTTCAATACGCCTGAACTGAAAGCATTGGTTGCCGATATGACCGATGAGCAAATTTGGGCATTGAACCGTGGTGGCCATGACCCTCAAAAAGTGTACAACGCTTACGACCGCGCTGTGAACCACGCAGACGGCAAACCTACTGTAATCTTGGCGAAAACCATTAAAGGTTACGGTATGGGTGCATCCGGCGAAGGTCAAAACGTTGCCCACCAAGCCAAAAAAATGGACAAAGCGTCTCTGAAACAATTCCGTGACCGCTTTGACATTCCGGTAACTGACGAGCAAATTGACAGTGGCGATCTGCCTTACCTGACTTTTGCTCCTGACAGCGAAGAGTACAAATACCTGCACGCCCGCCGCGAAGCCTTGGGCGGTTACCTGCCTCAACGTCATCCGACAAAAGAGGTATTGGAAGTGCCTGAGTTGTCCGCATTCGATGCTCAACTGAAATCCAGCGGTGATCGTGAATTCTCAACCACCATGGCTTTCGTACGCATCCTGTCTACTCTGCTGAAAGACAAAAAAATCGGCAAACGCGTTGTACCTATCGTTCCTGACGAAAGCCGTACTTTCGGGATGGAAGGTATGTTCCGCCAATATGGTATTTGGAACCCTAAAGGTCAACAATACACCCCTCAAGATAAAGACCAACTGATGTTCTACAAAGAATCTGTTGACGGTCAAATCTTGCAAGAAGGTATTAACGAGCCAGGCGCAATGGCTGACTGGATCGCGGCTGCAACCAGCTACGCCAACAACAACTTTGCGATGATTCCTTTCTACATTTACTACTCTATGTTCGGTTTCCAACGTGTCGGCGATTTGGCATGGGCTGCCGGCGATATGCACGCACGCGGCTTCCTGCTGGGCGGTACTGCCGGCCGTACGACGCTGAACGGTGAGGGTCTGCAACACGAAGACGGCCACAGCCACGTTCAAGCTGATTTGATCCCGAACTGTGTTTCTTACGATCCGACCTTCCAATACGAAGTAGCCGTTATCGTACAAGACGGTCTGCGCCGTATGTATGCCAACAACGAAGACGTGTTCTACTACATCACCCTGATGAACGAGAACTACGCTCATCCGGACATGCCTGAAGGCGTGGAACAAGACATCCTGAAAGGTATGTACTTGCTGAAAGCCGGTGGCAAAGGCGACAAGAAAGTTCAATTGATGGGTTCCGGCACCATCCTGCAAGAAGTCATTGCCGGTGCTGAATTGTTGAAAGCCGACTTCGGCGTGGAAGCAGACATCTGGTCTTGCCCATCTTTCAATCTGTTGCATCGCGACGCTATCGAAGTAGAACGTTTCAACCGCCTGAATCCGCTGGAAGCTGAAAAAGTGCCTTTCGTTACCTCACAACTGCAAGGTCATGACGGTCCGGTTATCGCCGCTACCGACTATATCCGCAGCTATGCCGACCGTATCCGCGCGTACATCCCGAACGACTACCATGTCTTGGGTACCGATGGTTTCGGCCGTTCCGACAGCCGTGCCAACCTGCGCAGCTTCTTCGAAGTTGACCGCTACAATGTTGCCGTTGCTGCATTGAGCGCATTGGCCGAGCAAGGCAAAGTCAGCAAAGAAACCGTTCAACAAGCTATTGAAAAATATGGTATCAAAGCCGATTCAGCTCCTAGCTGGAAACGCTAATTGATGTTTCAGACGGCCTGTTTGCTTTATTCAGACATCAGGCCGTCTGAAAACCGAATGCTTGAATGGCTTGAACAAACTGTACCGATGCCGTAAGAAACAGTTTTTCAGACGGCATCAAACTGAAAATATTAAAGGAACTCAAATGAGTATCGTAGAAATCAAAGTCCCTGATATCGGCGGTCATGAAAATGTCGACATCATCGCCGTAGAAGTCAAAGCGGGCGACACCATCGCCGTTGACGACACCCTGATTACGTTGGAAACCGATAAAGCCACTATGGATGTACCTGCTGATGCAGCCGGCGTCGTGAAAGAAGTTAAAGTTAAAGTGGGCGATAAAATCTCTGAAGGCGGCGTGATTCTGACCGTTGAAACCGGTGCTGCCGCTGCTGATGCCGCTCCGGCTCCTACAGCAGAAGCTCCTGCTGCTCCAGTTGCTGCGCCTGCAGCCGCTCCTGCCGGTGGCGCTACCGTACAAGTTGTTGTACCTGATATCGGTGGCCACTCTGACGTAGACGTTATTGCCGTTGAAGTTAAAGTCGGCGACACTGTTGCCGTTGACGACACCCTGATTACTTTGGAAACCGACAAAGCCACCATGGACGTACCATGTACCGAAGCCGGTGTGGTTAAAGCCGTATTCCTGAAAGTTGGCGACAAAGTATCCGAAGGCTCTGCCATTATCGAAGTAGAAACTGCCGGCTCTGCTGCTGCAGCTCCAGCTCCTGCCGCTCAAGCTGCCGCACCTGCACCGGCTGCCGCTCCGGCTCCTGCTGCACCAGCCGCTGCGCCTGCGCCTGCACCTGCTGCTCCTGCTGCTGCCAAAATTGACGAAGCTGCATTTGCCAAAGCGCATGCAGGTCCTTCTGCACGTAAACTGGCACGCGAATTGGGCGTAGATTTGGGTCAAGTCAAAGGTACCGGTCTGAAAGGCCGTATCATGGGCGAAGACGTTAAAGCTTTCGTTAAATCCGTTATGCAAAGTGGTGCAGGCAAACCTGCCGCTGCTTCTTTGGGCGGTGGTCTGGACTTGTTGCCATGGCCTAAAGTTGACTTCTCTAAATTCGGCAGCATCGAAGTTAAAGAATTGTCTCGCATTAAGAAAATCTCCGGTCAAAACCTGTCTCGCAACTGGGTTGTGATTCCTCACGTTACCGTACACGAAGAAGCGGACATGACCGAATTGGAAGAATTCCGCAAACAGCTGAACAAAGAATGGGAACGCGAAGGCGTGAAACTATCCCCATTGGCCTTCATCATTAAAGCCTCTGTTGCTGCGCTGAAAGCCTTCCCTGAATTCAACGCCTCTCTGGATGGCGACAACTTGGTGCTGAAAAACTACTTCAACATCGGTTTCGCAGCAGACACGCCAAACGGCTTGGTTGTTCCGGTCATCAAAGACGTGGATCAAAAAGGCTTGAAACAAATCAGCCAAGAGCTGACTGAATTGTCTAAAAAAGCCCGCGAAGGCAAGCTCAAACCACAAGAAATGCAAGGCGCATGCTTTACCATTTCCAGCTTGGGCGGTATCGGCGGTACAGGCTTCACACCAATCGTGAATGCTCCTGAAGTTGCTATCTTGGGCGTGTGCAAATCCCAAATCAAACCGGTTTGGAACGGCAAAGAATTTGCTCCTCGCCTGATGTGCCCATTGAGCCTGTCCTTTGACCACCGTGTCATCGACGGTGCCGCCGGTATGCGCTTCACCGTATTCCTGGCTAACCTATTGAAAGACTTCCGCCGCATTACTCTGTAATCCGAGCATTTTCAGACGGCCTGAATAGACAGGCCGTCTGAAAAAAGAAGTCCGAACATCATTCAGAAAGATTAGACATGAGCTTAGTTGAATTGAAAGTGCCCGACATTGGCGGTCACGAAAATGTAGATATTATTGCGGTTGAAGTAAATGTGGGCGATACCATTGCTGTGGACGATACCCTGATTACTTTGGAAACCGATAAAGCGACTATGGATGTACCTGCCGAAGTTGCAGGCGTAGTCAAAGAAGTTAAAGTTAAAGTTGGCGACAAAATCTCCGAAGGTGGCTTGATTGTTGTCGTAGAGGCAGAAGGTGCAGCTGCTGCTCCTCAAGCCGAAGCGCCTGCCGCGCCTGCACAAGAAGCACCTAAAGCAGCCGCTCCTGCTCCTCAAGCTGCTCAATTCGGCGGTTCTGCCGATGCCGAATACGACGTAGTCGTATTGGGTGGCGGCCCTGGCGGTTATTCTGCTGCATTTGCCGCTGCTGACGAAGGCTTGAAAGTTGCCATCGTTGAACGTTACAAAACTTTGGGCGGCGTTTGCTTGAACGTCGGCTGTATCCCTTCCAAAGCGCTGTTGCACAATGCTGCCGTTATCGATGAAGTACGCCACTTGGCTGCCAACGGTATCAAATACCCAGAGCCAGAACTCGACATCGATATGCTTCGTGCCTACAAAGACGGCGTAGTTTCCCGTCTGACCACTGGTTTGGCAGGTATGGCCAAAGGCCGTAAAGTAGACGTTATCCAAGGCGACGGCCAATTCTTAGATCCGCACCACTTGGAAGTGTCGCTGACTACCGGCGACGTGTACGAGCAAGCGACTCCTACTGGCGAGAAAAAAATCGTTGCCTTCAAAAACTGTATCATCGCAGCAGGCAGCCGCGTAACCAAACTGCCTTTCATCCCTGAAGATCCACGCATCATCGATTCCAGCGGCGCTTTGGCTCTGAAAGAAGTACCGGGCAAACTGCTGATTATCGGCGGCGGTATTATCGGTCTCGAAATGGGTACGGTTTACAGCACTCTGGGTTCTCGCCTGGATGTGGTTGAAATGATGGACGGCCTGATGCAAGGCGCAGACCGCGACTTGGTTAAAGTATGGCAAAAACAAAACGAATACCGTTTTGACAACATCATGATCAACACCAAAACTGTTGCTGTCGAGCCTAAAGAAGACGGCGTTTACGTTACCTTCGAAGGTGCAAATGCGCCTAAAGAACCACAACGTTACGATGCCGTACTGGTAGCTGCCGGTCGTGCGCCTAACGGCAAACTCATCAGCGCTGAAAAAGCCGGTGTTGCTGTAGCTGATCGCGGCTTTATCGAAGTGGACAAACAAATGCGCACTAATGTGCCACACATCTACGCTATCGGCGATATTGTCGGTCAACCGATGTTGGCACACAAAGCCGTTCACGAAGGCCACGTTGCCGCTGAAAACTGTGCCGGCCACAAAGCCTACTTCGACGCACGCGTAATCCCGGGCGTGGCTTACACTGCTCCCGAAGTCGCATGGGTTGGCGAAACCGAGTTGTCTGCCAAAGCCTCCGGCCGCAAAATCACCAAAGCCAACTTCCCATGGGCTGCTTCCGGCCGTGCGATTGCCAACGGTTGCGACAATGGTTTCACTAAGCTGATTTTTGATGCTGAAACCGGCCGCATCATCGGTGGCGGTATCGTTGGTCCTAACGGCGGCGATATGATCGGCGAAATCTGCTTGGCCATCGAAATGGGCTGTGATGCAGCCGATATCGGTAAAACCATCCACCCACACCCAACCCTGGGCGAATCCATCGGTATGGCTGCGGAAGTGGCATTGGGCGTATGTACCGACCTGCCTGCTCAGAAAAAGAAATAAGTTCACTCAAATAAAATTTGAACGAACTTGATGGAACAAAGGCCGTCTGAATGTTTCAGACGGCCTTTTCGCAAACAAGGAGACTCAATATGAAGAAAATCGAAGCTATTATCAAACCTTTCAAACTCGACGATGTACGCGAAATCCTGACTGAAATCGGCATTACCGGCATGACTGTCAGCGAAGTTAAAGGCTTCGGTCGCCAAAAAGGCCATACGGAAATTTATCGCGGCGCAGAATACGCGGTCGATTTTCTGCCTAAAGTGAAAATCGAATTGGTATTGGCTGACGATAAAGTCGATCAGGCTGTGGATGCCATTTTGGAAACCGCACATTCCGGCAAAATCGGCGACGGTAAAATTTTCATTTATCCGGTTGAAGAGGCTATCCGTATCCGTACCGGAGAACGCTCGGAAGCAGCACTTTAATAGAAATCCTAAAATACAGAAGACAAATGCCGTCTGAAAATAAGTCGTAGCGTGGTTTGCTCAGAACTTATTTTTCAGACGGCATTATTTTTACAATTACAGCCACAGCTTTTCCGAGACCGCAAACCATCACTGCCAGCCTAAATAAATATAGAAACCCATAGACAATAAAAATGCCGCTTATCACTCAAGCGGCATTTTATGTATCAGTTTACTATGATTGAGTCAGGCTCAATCTGCGGAAAATTTCACGCTATCAAGCATTAAGAAATTCGAGCAGATTTTTTCCGCCTACTTTCAGAGCATCTACGAATGTGTTGACTTTCTCTTGTTGCTCTTGAGTATGGCTTACCGTATACAGCCAGCCTTCCGACGTGATTGTGTAGTTGATGCCCAAGCCACCCACTGAAGTCGGTACAAAAGCAAAATTTACTACCGCTCTGTTGTCGCCTACGATTGAAGTAAAAAGGAAATCGGTAGTAAAGGTTTGGTAGCCTTCATCTTTATAGAATTCAGGAAGCTCACCGCCTTCTTTAGCCGCCATCAATTTGAGGCCCAGCAAGTGACGATTTAGACCTTGACCGAGTTTGCAAGCTTTAATGCGTGCTTTATGTTCGGCCAATGCGGCATCCAATGCTTCACGAGATGGATTTTCCTGCAACAAAGTACCAACAAATGCCAGCGATTCTTCAGAAACAGGACGGACACATTCAGTACGGCCGTTTTTAAAGTGGCTGACATCCACGGCTTCGTATGCATCATCCCCTATTCTTATTGCCGCTTTACTTTTCAGACGACCCCTTTATCCAAACTCCGTTATAATGACGGCTTTAAAATTAATTCATTTCCAAGACGGTCTTATCATGAAACACATCCACATTATCGGTATCGGCGGCACATTTATGGGCGGCGTAGCGGCTATTGCCAAAGAAGCAGGTTTTAAAGTCAGCGGTTGCGACGCAAAGATGTATCCGCCGATGAGCACTCAGCTTGAAGCCTTGGGCATTGACGTACACGAAGGTTTTGATGCTGCTCAATTAGACGAATTTAAAGCTGATATTTACGTTATCGGTAATGTTGCCAAACGCGGCATGGATGTGATTGAAGCCATTTTGAACAAAGGCCTGCCTTATATTTCCGGCCCACAATGGCTTGCTGAAAACGTATTGCACCAGCACTGGGTACTCGGCGTAGCCGGAACACACGGCAAAACGACCACAGCCTCCATGCTGGCATGGGTCTTGGAATATGCCGGTCTCGCACCGGGCTTCCTGATTGGCGGCGTACCGGAAAACTTCAGCGTTTCCGCACGTCTGCCGCAAACTCCGCGTCAAGACCCTAACTCAAAATCGCCATTCTTCGTTATCGAAGCCGACGAATACGATACCGCCTTTTTTGACAAACGCTCCAAATTCGTACATTACCGTCCGCGTACCGCCATTTTGAACAATCTGGAATTCGACCACGCCGACATTTTTGCCGATTTGGGCGCCATTCAAACCCAATTCCATCATTTGGTACGTACCGTGCCGTCTGAAGGCTTAATCGTCTGCAACGGCCAACAGCAAAGCCTGCAAGATACTTTGGACAAAGGCTGCTGGACACCCGTAGAAAAATTCGGTACCGAACAAGGCTGGCAGGTCGGTACTGCCCATGCCGACGGCTCGTTTGACGTCCTCCATCATGGCGAGACGGTCGGACACGTCGCTTGGGAACTGATGGGCGAACACAACCGCATGAATGCGCTCGCCGTTATCGCTGCCGCACGTCATGCCGGCGTTGACATTCAGACGGCCTGCGAAGCCTTGAGCGCGTTTAAAAACGTCAAACGCCGTATGGAAATCAAAGGCACGGTAAACGGTATCACTGTTTACGACGACTTCGCCCACCACCCGACCGCCATCGAAACCACCATCGAAGGCCTGCGTCAGCGTGTCGGTAACACACGCATCCTCGCTGTCCTCGAGCCGCGTTCCAACACCATGAAACTCGGCACCATGAAAGCTGCGCTGCCCGAAAGCCTCAAAGATGCCGACCAAGTATTCTGCTACGCCGGCGGCGTGGACTGGAACGTCGCCGAAGCCCTCGCGCCTTTAGGCGGCAAGCTGCACGTCGGCAAAGACTTCGATACTTTTGTAGCCGAAATCGTGAAAAATGCCGAAGCAGGCGACCATATTTTGGTCATGAGCAACGGCGGTTTCGGCGGAATACACGGGAAGCTGCTAGAAGCGTTGAAATAAGCCTTTTCCAATAACTAAGGCCGTCTGAAACTGTTTCAGACGGCCTTTTACCATGTGCCAATTTAAAATCTATATTTACAAAAAATGTTTTAGTAATACTCAAATAACACTCATCCATTATTTGCCCATACATACTTGCTCAAGACCATTTTTCCATTATGCATTGCCAACCCACCCAAAAATCTGATAATAATGCAGACAACATCTAAGCCGTGCATATATCATGAAACACAAAACTACCTTTAAACCCATAGTTCTCAGTATTGCGCTTTCCATCCTTCTGATTACAACAGCTGTATTTTTTGCCCGTCATCACAACTCTATCTCAAGTATTACTACCGATTTCTTTCAACAAGAGATTACCGAACCCGAAGGACCATCACCGCAAATTGTACAATCTGCGCGCAACCAAATTGGCAAAACCCTTCGTTACGACCCGGCTTACACTAAGCTCAAATATCCAATGGGCGATGTACCAATGGAAAAAGGCGTTTGCACAGACGTGGTCATTCGTGCATTGCGTGAACAAAATATAGATTTGCAAGAGCTTGTTCATCAAGACATGAGTCGTAACTTTTCCGTCTATCCGAAACGCTGGGGTTTGAAACAACCCGATACCAATATCGACCACCGCCGCGTCCCTAACCTAATGACTTATTTCACGCGTCAAGGCTGGGCCGTTCAAGATACAAACTATCAGGCTGGCGATATTGTAACTTGGGAACTAAAAGGCAACCGTCCCCATATCGGCATTGTCTCCGATCGAAAAATCGGCGACAGACCTCTGATTATCCATAATATCGGTTCGGGAACCCGTGAAGACGATATTCTCTATCGCTACACCATTACCGGACATTTCAGACTTCCCGTTCAATAAATCATGAGGCCACTGAAAGATTCACTTCAATATCATACCCAATCTGTAGTTTTGCGCTTTTTTTGCAATCCACCTTTCGAGGCCGTCTGAAACCATAGGTGGGATAACCATCCGACAAAATATTAGAGACAGTGCGACATATTCCATATCACTGATATATATGATAGTGTGATGAACTTTTACGATTTTAATTATATTGGAATCATGGATGGAGAGAACCGGTAAGTGGATAAGCTATCGAAACTAAAGATTAAATATACAATTTTTATATCAATATTTTTTGTCGTTTTTTACAAGGGAGCTGAGTTTTATACATATACAGTCGATAATGTGCCTTCATATTTTATAGACTGGGAAAGGAATATTCCTTTCTTGCCCATATTTATGTTGCCTTATATGACGTCACCGTTTTTCTTCTTGGTCACTATATTTTTGGAAAAGAACGAAAACAGTCTGAAATTACTGATAAAAAGAGCAACCTTTTTAATCGGAGTTTCTACTGCTCTATTTGTAATATTTCCTATGAAATTTTATTTTCCCAAGCCTGAAGTCGATAACCAAATTTTAAAATCCTTCTTTTATATTTTGGGAAAATTGGACAGTAGTTTTAATCAATGCCCGTCATTACATGTGAGTTTCGCTTTTCTTTCAGCTGAGGTTTATTGTAGAGAATTCAAATCCAAATTCTTAAAATCATTTTTTGGTATATGGGGATTTTTACTCGCTATTTCGGTCTTATTTGTCTATCAGCACCATTTGATTGATTTCGTAGGGGGAACATTGATATTTTTAATCACTTGTATCCTTTTCCCAAGAAAAAAGACAGTTTAAGCATTTTGTCACAGAATCTTAGAAAGCACTACAACAACGATTGAAGCATAGTTCAAACATACAAAAAGGCCGTCTGAAAGAGTTTCAGACGGCCTTTTACCTAACCCTCTTTATTTAACCGCAACCGCCGCATTTGCCGCAGCCGCTGCTGCAGTCGCGTTTTTTCGGTTTGAACACGAATTTTCGCAAGAGGAAGAATACGCAGGCGAGCATAATCAAGCCGACGATAATATATTGAGTCATGACGATAGTATCCTTGAAGAAAGTTGGTAAACCACGAATGCGGCAAAATAAGCCATCAGGAACAAATAGCCTGTAATCATAAGCATATTTTTCGTGGATTTGGTTTCGCGTCTAATCACGGTCAAAGTCGCGGCACACATCGGAGCATACACATACCAAGCCAAGAAGGCAAAGGCGGTCGGCAAGCCCCAGTTGTTGTGTATGATAGGAATCAGTGCGTTTTGTACTGCATCTTCAGACGACGCGCTGACGGCATAAACGGTACCCAAAGCGGCAACGACCACTTCGCGCGCGGCAATACCCGGAATCATGGCGATACACATTTCCCAAGTAAAGCCCAAAGGTGCAAACAACGGCTGAATAGCATGACCAAGCGTACCTGCCAAGCTGTAATCGATGGCTGCACCGGTTGCGCCTTCAGGCGGTTGCGGCCAGCTTACCAAGCCCCACAGAACCACGGCCAACGCAAAAATGATGGTACCCGCGCGTTTCAGGAAGGCTTTTACCCTATCCCACAGGCTGGTCATAATGTGTTTAAAGTTAGGCGTACGGAAAGTCGGCAATTCCATCAAAAGCGGGAATTGTTGCACGTTGCCTTTCATTCGCGCCAAGCGTTTCATGATATACGCCGCCAATGCAGCCGACAGGATGCCTGCGATATAAAGAATAAACAATGTCAGGCCTTGCAGGTTGAAAATACCGCCCACTGTACGGTTAGGAATGACGGCGGCGATAATCAGCGCATACACCGGCAAACGTGCGGAACAGGTCAGCAACGGCGCAACCGCGATGGTAACAAGGCGTTCGCGCGGGTCGTTAATGGTTCGCGCCGACATCACGGCAGGAACGGCACAGGCAAAGCTGGACAAAAGGGGAATAAACGAACGGCCGGACAAACCGCTTTTCGCCATGATGTTATCCAACAGGAAGGCTGCACGCGGCAGATAGCCCGAGTCTTCCAAAAGCAGGATAAAGGCAAACAAAATCGTAATCTGAGGCAGGAACACCAACACGCTGCCCAAACCGGCAATGACGCCGTTGACGAGCAAGTCGTTGAGGATGCCCGGCTCCATGTTGGCGCCTATCCATTCGCCCAGCGCGGCAAAGCCGCCTTCGATGGCTTCCATAATCGGTGCCGCCCAAGTGTAAACCGCTTGGAACACCATAAACAGGATCACCAGCAGCATAATCATGCCCCAGACGGGGTGCAGCACGATGTCGTCGAGTTTTTTGTGCCATGCGGGCAGCGTCATCTGGGTGCGTACCACTTGTGCCAAAATCGATTCGACTTCTTGATAAAGTTTGTCGCTATCCAGCGCATCGAGCGTGCGTTCGGCAGAGGCGGGGTTTGCGGGGAAAGAGCGTTTGCGCGGCAGCTTCGCCACGGCTTCGCGTACAGCCTGTACGCCCGACGCGCTCACTGCAACTGTTTCCAAAACAGGTGCATCCAACAACTCGCTCAGTTTGGCCGCGTCGATATTCAAGCCCCGATTGCGCGCAACGTCGCTCAGGTTTAGCGAAACGACCATCGGCAAGCCCAAGGTTTTCAGTTCTAAAACCATGCGCAGGGTCATACGCAAGTTGGTCGCATCGGCAACGGCAATAATGGCATCGGGCGGAATGCCCATCTTGCCTACCATTACATCTTTCGCCACCGCTTCGTCGGGGCTGGTCGTGCGTAGGCTGTATGTGCCCGGCAGGTCGATAATGCGGACGGCCTCGTCGTCGAGGAAGGCGCCCTCGCGCTTATCGACAGTTACGCCCGGATAATTGGCAACCTTGGCATGTGAGCCGGTCAAACCGTTGAACAAAACGGTTTTGCCGCAGTTTGGCGCGCCAATCAAGGCAAAATAGCTTAGTTCCATCATTTTTCCTTATTCTTTCAGACGGCCTTAAACGGCCTCAACGATACGACACATAATCTTCCCGGCCTCTTCCAAACGCAGGGAAAATTGAGATTGGTTACCCAAACGTACCGCAAACGGGCCTCTCCCAAAACCACCCACTGCAATCACTTGCAACGGCATTCCGCTGGAAAAACCCAAATCTGCAAGGCGACGGGTTACCAAGGTATCCAAATCACCAAAAACAGGATTGGAAACGATGGAATCAATATGTACGACTGCGCCTTTTTTCAGGCGCGACAAAGGAACAGCAGACATAAGCCTCTCTTTTCTTTTTGTTTTAAAAATAGATTATTGAAAAAACGTGAGAAGTATGACGAGTGCGTGGCACATTTGAAAGGTTGGTTATGAGTGGCTATTCGCTACTTCTTTCAATAAGTGCGGTTTGTTTTGAGTATTGTTATTTTCTTTGCTAATGATAAATCTTATTAATGTAAAAATCAAATGTAACAAGATAAACTAAAAAGGCTGAAATCCTTTTATCATTAGGATTTCAGCCTTTTTATACACTCAACAAACCAAAGGCCGTCTGAAAACTTTCAGACGGCCTTCAAAATAAAAAACCGAATCAAATCGGTTTTTTATTCCCATTCAGGGAAAGACTCTAAATTACAGAGCGTCTTTCAATGCTTTACCGGCACGGAATTTAGGAGTTTTAGCAGCAGCAATAGTCAAAGGCTCGCCAGTTTTAGGGTTGCGGCCTTGACGTTCGGCGCGTTCGCCGACGTAGAAAGTACCGAAACCGACCAGAGTAACAGTGTCGCCGTTTTTCAACGCGTTGGTTACGGCATTAGTAGTAGCATCCAAAGCTTTTTGCGCAGCAGATTTGGAAATGCCGGCTTCTTGAGCAATTGCTTCGATCAATTCAGACTTGTTCACAATTAGTCCCTTCCTATCGTAAAAAATGATGAAATGCCCGAATACTCGGGGCTTAAGCACTTTTAAAGCACATACGCACTTTATAGCAATTCTGAAATTATCATGTCAAGTAAAAAATGTGGAATTGCCCTATTTTTGGGGCATTCAGGGCAAAACCACATTTTTTGCAACATCAGACGGCCAACTTAATGCTTGGTTGCTTTTGTTCTTGACTTCGCCTTAGAAGTTTGCGGGGTCTCGGCAACCGTCAATTCAGCCGCCCATTGCTCAGGCTGAGCTTCCAAGCCCAAAGCCAACACTTCATCAATCCATTTTACCGGATGAATAGTCAGACCGGTTTTGACATTTTCAGGGATTTCTTCCAAATCTTTGACGTTGTCTTTTGGAATCAATACATGCTTGATCCCGCCGCGCAAAGCAGCCAGCAGTTTTTCTTTCAAACCGCCGATAGGCAAGACTTCGCCACGCAAAGTGATTTCGCCGGTCATCGCCACGTCTGCACGCACCGGAATTTTGGTAAAGGCAGAAACCATCGCCAAAGTCATGGCGATACCTGCACTCGGACCGTCTTTCGGCGTCGCACCTTCAGGTACATGGATGTGAATGTCTTTCTTCTCGTAAAAATCAGGAGCCAGACCCACTGATTCAGCACGTGAACGGACAACCGACCATGCGGCCGATACCGATTCTTTCATGACATCGCCCAGTTGGCCGGTACATTGAATCGTACCTTTGCCCGGCAAGGCAACCGCCTCAACGGTCAACAACTCGCCACCGACTTCGGTCCAAGCCAGACCGGTTACCTGACCGATGCGATTTTCGCTTTCGGCCACACCATAGTCGAAACGGCGCACGCCCAGATAGTCATGCAGATTTTTCTCAGTAACTTTAATCGCTTTAGGCTTGGCCTTGCTTACTGTTTTGGATTTGGACGCTTTTTTCTTGTCCTCATTCAAAGTAACCTGCATCACTACTTTGCGGCAGATTTTGGCAATTTCGCGATCCAACGAACGGACACCGGCCTCGCGGGTGTAGTAACGGATAATATCGCGCACCGCACTTTCATCAACCACCAACTCGCCTTCTTTCACACCATTGCGCTTCATTTGTTTCGGCACAAGGTATTGCATGGCGATATTGATTTTTTCGTCTTCTGTATAACCGGACAGACGGATGATTTCCATACGGTCAAGCAGCGGAGTCGGGATATTCAAGCTGTTTGAAGTGGCAATAAACATCACATCGCTCAAATCATAATCGACTTCGGCATAGTGGTCGGCAAACTTGTTGTTTTGCTCAGGATCCAGCACCTCAAGCAATGCACTGGCCGGATCGCCACGGAAATCGCTGCCCATCTTGTCGATTTCATCAAGCAGGAACAATGGATTTTTCACACCCGCTTTCGCCATGTTTTGCAGGATTTTGCCTGGCATAGAGCCGATATAGGTACGGCGGTGGCCTCGGATTTCGCTTTCATCACGCACGCCGCCCAACGCCATACGCACATATTGTCGGCCTGTGGCTTTGGCAATCGACTCACCCAAGGAAGTTTTACCCACCCCCGGAGGACCAACCAGACACAAAATCGGGCCTTTGAGCTTGTCCATACGTTTTTGAACAGCCAAATATTCCAAAATGCGCTCTTTGACTTTTTCCAAACCATAGTGGTCGGCATTCAAAATCAAATCAGCCTTGGCAATATCTTTGCTGACACGGGATTTTTTCTTCCACGGCAGCTCAAGCAAAGTATCAATATAGTTGCGCACGACAGTAGATTCCGCAGACATCGGCGGCATCATTTTCAGTTTTTTCAATTCAGACAGACATTTTTCTTCAGCCTCTTTGCTCATGCCTGCTTCTTTGATTTTGTTTTCCAGCGCATCCAGCTCGTCGCGCTCGTCTTCTTCGCCCAATTCTTTCTGAATCGCTTTTACTTGCTCATTCAAGTAATACTCACGTTGGGATTTTTCCATTTGACGTTTTACACGGCCACGGATGCGCTTCTCGACCTGCATGATGTCGAGTTCGGCTTCCAACTGCGCCAGCAGAAATTCCAAACGATCAACAATGCCGGCAGTCTCCAGTACATATTGACGCTGCTCTAATTTCAGCTGCAAATGCGCGGCAATAGTATCGGCAAGACGGCTGTTGTCATCGATACTACTGATGGTACTGATAACTTCGGCAGGGATTTTTTTGTTCAATTTCGCATATTGCTCAAATTGAGTCAGCAAGGTACGACGCAAGGCTTCAATTTCGGGATTGTCCTTGTCGCTGTTTTCATCAATCGCCTCAACATGGGATAAAAACAGTCCGCCTGTTTCGTCAACCGTCAATGCGCGCGCACGACGGATACCTTCTACCAATACTTTAACGGTACCGTCAGGCAGTTTCAAAACCTGCAAAACTTGGGCGACTGTGCCAGTTTGGTGCAAGTCTTCAGCTTTAGGGTCTTCTGTATTAGGGTCAAGCTGGGCCAACAGAAAAACCGGATCATCATTGGCCATTGCCGCCTCAAGGGCTGCAATCGATTTAGGACGACCGACGAACAGCGGCAATACCATATGCGGATACACCACGACATCGCGTAAAGGCAAGGTAGCCAGCGCACTGTACTCCTCGAAATATTTGTCTTTTGTCGGCATAGTTAGAAATCTCAATCATTGTTAAATCAGAATGTAGCTCAAAATTGGGCTGAAGCGCTGCATTTCAAGACTTGAAAACAGCTTATCCGCACCTATTTTCGAAAACATCATTTTTAATAGCCCGATATGAACGTTTACGATAAAATATATCGGATTTCGGGCCGTCTGAAAACTTTTCAGACGGCCCTGGCAAACCAAACAAGGTAGTAAACCATGACAGACTCAACTGAAAAAAAATCACTGATTGAATTCCCTTGCACCTTTCCTGTAAAAGTCATGGGCGCAGTTCATCCGGAATTTGAATCCGCCATCTTGGAAACCGTGCGCAAACATGCTCCCGATACCGAGCCGCACCACATTACTACGCGCCCAAGCAGCAAAGGCAACTACACCAGCGCAACCGTCAAAGTAAATGTCGACAACCAAGAGCAGCTCGACAATATCTACCGCGACCTGACTTCACACGAATTGGTAAAAGTGGTGCTGTAATGAAAATCGTGCACAAAGGCTTGGTCGATTACCTGCCGACTTTCGAAGCCATGAAAGCATTTAATGCCTCGCGTGACGAAAATACCGAAGACGAATTATGGGTGGTCGAACATCCGCCCGTATTTACCCAAGGCTTGGCCGGCAAGCCCGAACACCTCCTCATCCGCGACGATATTCCCGTTGTCCAAATCGACAGAGGCGGTCAAATTACCTATCACGGCCCAGGTCAATTGGTCATCTATACGATGATCAATTTCAAACGCCGTAAAACCAGCGTCCGCCATATCGTTTCCGCACTTGAAAACAGCATCATCGCCACCTTGGCAGAATACGGCATCGAAGCAGCCGCCGACCCCAAACGTCCCGGCGTTTATGTCGGTGAGCGTAAAATCGCTTCCCTGGGCCTGCGTATCAAAGACGGCTCCGTTTACCACGGTTTGGCCCTCAACGTGAACATGGATTTAAGTCCGTTTACCCATATCAACCCCTGCGGTTATGCCGGTATGGAAATGACCCAAATTGCCGACTATGTCTCTCCGGCACCCAGTTTGGCAGAGGTTGCAGACAAACTGACCAAGCATTTACAAAAAGAGCTGGCATAAGGCCGTCTGAAAATATTCAGCTCCAACGCCATCCTTTAACAGTCCCTCTGAACCCACAAGCCCTTAGGTCATAAAGACTACGATAAGCTTTTCAGACGGCCTTTATAACGACAGAAAGAACACATCACCATGAGTGAAGAAGTAAAACACGACCCCAAACGCGGCATCAAACTAAAAGGTGCAGACAAAACTGCACGTATTCCGATTAAAGTTGTTCCATTGGAACAAAAATTGAAAAAGCCCGAATGGATCCGTGCCAAATTACCGGGCAAGAAATTCTTTGAAATCAAAAACATTCTTCGCGAACAAAAAATGCATACCGTGTGCGAAGAAGCATCTTGTCCAAATATCAGCGAATGCTTTACCAAGGGTACGGCCACATTCATGATCATGGGCGATATTTGTACCCGCCGTTGCCCGTTCTGCGACGTTGGCCATGGCCGCCCCAATATGTTGGACCCTGACGAGCCTAAACACTTGGCCGAATCCGTCAAGTCCATGAACTTGCGCTATGTCGTGATTACTTCCGTCGACCGTGACGACCTGCGTGACGGCGGCGCTCAACACTTCGCCGACTGCATCAAAGCCATCCGCGAAACCAGCCCGAATACCAAAATTGAAATCCTCGTTCCCGATTTCCGCGGCCGTCTGGACATCGCACTGGAAATCTTGGCAGAAACACCGCCCGACGTGATGAACCACAACTTGGAAACCCATCCAAGCCTGTATAAAAAAGCCCGTCCGGGTGCCAACTACCAACATTCCCTCGAGCTTCTGCGCCGTTACAAAGAAATGATGCCCCATATCCCGACCAAGTCCGGCATCATGGTCGGCTTGGGCGAAACAGACGAGGACGTGCGCGAAATCATGCGCGATATGCGTGCCAACAATATCGAGATGATTACCATCGGCCAATATCTGCAACCTTCAGACGGCCACTTGCCCGTCTTGCGCTATGTAACGCCCGACCAATTCAAAGTTTTTGAAAAAGAAGCATACGAATTGGGCTTTACCAATGCCGCCATTGGCGCAATGGTTCGCTCCAGCTACCACGCAGACGAGCAAGCAGCCGAAGCTTTGCGTGAAACCCACGGCGGGTGTAGCCACCACTAAGGTTTAATCATATAAGGCCGTCTGAAAAATCAGAGAACTGTTTTTCAGACGGCCTTTATTTGGTCAAAATGACTATACAAGATTTTTTAGATTTTAAAAAATGAACTTTAGTCGGTTCTTATAGAGCCAATCTTAAGTAATATAAAAAAGCGGCAAAACAGGATAAACACTGTTTGCCGTTTTTTTAATTTATTTCTTTATTTTACTTCTTCAACAATTTTGCCGCTTCAATCGCATAGTAAGTCAAAATACCATCGGCACCGGCGCGTTTGAATGCCAACAGGCTTTCCAAAATGGTTTTTTCGCCATCCAGCCAACCGTTTTGAATGGCTGCCTGAAGCATGGCATATTCGCCAGAAACTTGATAAGCATAAGTCGGTACGCCAAATTCGTCTTTGACTCGACGGACGACATCCAGATACGGCAGACCCGGTTTTACCATTACCATATCTGCGCCCTCTTGAATATCCAATGCTACTTCATGCAAGGCTTCGTTAGTGTTTGCAGGATCCATTTGGTAGGTTTTCTTGTCTGCCTTACCCAAATTACCGGAGCTGCCGACGGCATCACGGAACGGACCGTAAAAAGCTGAAGCATATTTTGCAGAATATGCCATGATGCGTGTATGGATATGTCCGGCATCTTCTAAGGCTTCGCGGATGGCAAGAATACGTCCGTCCATCATGTCGGATGGTGCAATAACTTGTGCGCCTGCATCAGCATGACACAAAGCCTGTTTTACCAAAACTTCAATGGTTTCATCGTTGAGGACATAGCCATTTTCATCGGTTAAACCGTCTTGGCCGTGAATGGTATAAGGGTCCAAGGCAACGTCGGTCATGATACCCAGCTCTGGGAATTTCTCGCGCAGGGTTCGTACCACTGTCGGCACCAAGCCTTCAGGGTTATAAGCTTCCTCCGCAAACTCGGTTTTATTTTGCGTTACCACGGGAAACAAAGCCAGCATAGGAATACCGAGATTCAGTGCTTCTTCAGCGGTAAACAACAATTTGTCCAAACTTTGGCGTTTGACGCCGGGCATGGATGGCACTGCCTCTTCCTGATTCTGGCCTTCCAATACAAAAACCGGATAGATCAAATCATCTGCCGTCAAAGTATGCTCGCGCATCAGGCGACGTGAAAAATCGTCTTTACGCATACGGCGCATACGGGTGTTTGAGACATAACGCGGAGGAAAATTCATAATAATTGCCTTTAAATGATGAAGTCTTAAAATCAGTCTTCGACTTGACGCATGGCCTTAACCGAACGCTTGATTTCGCTGAGCGTATTGGTTTTATAACCGCTACGTTCCTGTTCGGTCATGCCGTTTTGATCCAATTTGGCGATATTTTTCAATGCCTCGGCATACTGGCCGTCTGAAAGTTTTTCCTGTTTGATGTGCCAACGGTTGTTCACTTCGGAAGCCGTCCACAAGCCTACTTTGTTGTAGTAGAACAAAATGCTTGCCGCCAGCGTTTTCATATCGCTGTCGGGCTTGGCACTGCCGATACTGCGGCCGATACGGTTGTTGCGCTGATCGACCGCTTGGTCGGCAAGGTAACGGCTGAAGTAGTCGTCTTTACCTTCACGCAATTCCATATCCGTCAGACGCGCATTACCTGCTTTTTCTGCAATAATGCTGTCGAATTTGGAAGCAATCGCCGCCTGCCACAATGCTTGGCGTACGGCATTGACTTGTGTCCCCCTGCTGTCGCCGTTTGCTTTGTCATCCAAACCTGAACGCTCGGCAAAACGTGCGGCATTGCTGGTCATATTGATTAAGCCTTCGTCTTCCATGCCGATAACTTGGGCGGCTACGGGATGGTTAAGCGCGAATTGAGCCATTTTACTGCGGCGGCTTTGATCTTCCTGATACGATTGGCAGCCGGACAATACCAGTATGCCGAGAACGGCGCATTGAATGTGTTTTTGAATATGTTTCATGATGTAACTATCGATATTATTGTGTGAGTTCAACTTCTTTGTTTAACATAGAAACGCCCGTAAGCGCAAAATAATTTCCATACGGCCAAATCGGCGCATGAATGGCTATTTTATAATAAAAATAAGGCCGTCTGAAAATTTTCAGACGGCATAAGTATTTTTAGCCTACCAAGCTGCGAATCTGCGGCCAGTAAAACAGGCAGGCTATCGAGCAAATAGCAATGCTGATACCGGCTGCGTTAATGCTGCTGATTTTTTCTTTAAATATTGCCGCACCAATCAGCGTACCCAAAACAATCACGCCAATATTCATACCGGCAAATACCAAGGTCGGATTATCCTTCATGATTTGGTGTGCCGAAATGTAGGTAACAATATTCAAAAAGTTCAGGCAGCCTAAAATCATTCCGCCCACTATGCCCTCTTTAGTCCATTTGCTTCCTTTGGCAAACAGGTAGCCAAACATCAAGACACCGGCCAAACAAAACGCCACCAGCAAATTACCGGCAAACGCGGTACCGCTTTTGGCCACTTGTTTGAACAAAATATCAATGACACCGTAGCCGCACCAGACTCCTAAAAGCAGCATCACTTGCGTGTTGAAGCCGCCGGATTTCTTGCCGCCATCGCTTTTCCAAAGCAAGAAAAACAGTGCCGTAAATGCCAATACCAAACCGATCAGACGGCCTTCAGTCAATTGCTCATGGAAAAGCGTAAATGAAGCGACAATCGGCAGAAACAGCGATAAGCGTTGCGCTGCATCCGATTTGACGATACCTGCCGCATCTACCGATTTGCCCATAATGACAAACACGCTTGGCAGCAATATACCCAAGGCCGCAAAAAGCCACCAAGTCGGTAAAAATACCTGCGGATTGCTCAAATCAGGCTTTAACACCAGCATGGTCAAAGTGACGGCAACGATATAGTTCACCGCCACCGCCTGCTCGATATTGATTTTTTGCTTGCACGCCACTTTCAGCAGTACTGAAACCAACACGCTGCAAACGATACTTGCCAATAAATATGCCATGCTTTAGAACCATCCTTGAGTGGAGACGGGCTTATCTTCATTCAGTTTAATCAGTCCAATGACTACACGGTAAATAAACCAAATGGCAGTTACCAACAGAATCAACCAACCAATTAAGATCAGTGTAGTAAAAGTTCCCAAAACTGTGCCTACCAAAGACACCCAAAATGTCTTAATCAAATAATCGATATGGCTGGCGTAAATACTGCCTTGAGCCTCATCGCGTTTAACATACGCCATAATCACACCGACAACGGGGGTAAACAAAATTAATAAGCCCACAGCGTATGTAACATAAGCAATAAAAACATAGTTTTTCACGTCAGAGTTGGGCGTATTGACCACATTTGTCGCCATATTAGTGAAGTTGTCGGTATTGGTTTCCTGACGCTCGTACTGCATAGCCGCATCATAAGCCAAACGTTTTTCCGGATGAGACAATACTTCAAACGCCTGTCCGATGGCTTTAAACCGCTCCGCATCTTTCTGAATATCCGGGTTGGACACCAATTTGCCGTAAGCCTCGCGGATAACGCTGATATCAGCATCCTGAGACACGCCCAAAACTTCGTATAAATTCACTTGTTCCATCCGTATTCCCTCCTTTACGCGTCCACTGCAACATGAACATTTTGCGGATTGAGCGTCCGCAGGTTTTCAGGCTTCATGCCCACGATAAACCCACGTTTGCCGCCATTGATAAAAATCTCGTCCAAAGCCCAAATGCTTTCTTCCACATAAACCGGCAATGCGGTTTTCATACCGAATGGCGACGTACCGCCGACCAAATAGCCTGTCCATTTCGCCGCCTGATCCGCCGTTGCCGGCTCGATGTGTTTCAAGCCCAGTTCACGCGCCAGATTGCGGGTGGAAATATGTTTGTCGCCGTGCATTAAAACAACCAAGCCTTTTTTATGCTCATCCTGCAAAACGATCGTTTTGATGACTTGATGCTCGGGCTTGCCCGTACATTCGGCAAAACGCGCCGTACCGCCATGTTCTTCATACGCGTAAACATAAGGGACAAAATCGATTTTCTTACTACGTAAAAAGCGCACTGCCTGCGTAACCGGATATTCTGCTTTACTCATGGTTGTTTTCCGCCACCCTTTTCAGACGGCCCCTCTTAAATGTGGAACGTAAACAACTGCAATGTTACCATACCTTCTTTTTGAAATCAGGAGACAACATGGACATCCGCTATCTTGGTGCAAGTAAACGCTATTCGGAAGCCGTCGTAGCCAACGGCTTAGTTTTCCTCTCCGGCATGGTTCCCGAAAATCCTGAAGCCGATGCCAAAGCGCAAACTGAAAATGTTTTGGCACAAATCGATTCATGGCTCGCCCAATGCCAATCCGACAAAGCCCATATTTTGGAGGCCACCATCTATCTGCCCGATATGAACGACTACGCCGCCATGAACGAAGCCTGGGACGCATGGACAGCCCTTGAACGCGCTCCGGTCCGCGCCTGCGTGGAGGCGAAACTGGCTTCGCCCGACTGGAAGGTTGAAATCAAAATTACCGCCCTTCAAATCAAATAAAACACAATCCTCAGGCCGTCTGAAAACGCCGCTTCAACCAAGCAAGTACAGTTTTTCAGACGGCCTTTATTCTTTTGCGGTACAATACCGCCCTTAAATTTTTCTATTATTTCAAAGCACAAACAGCCATGTCCAAAAAAACCAAGCAAGAATTAGAAAACAACAAACTCAGCAAACGTCTGCGCCACGCCGTTGGCGATGCCATTAACGATTTCAATATGATCGAGCCGGGCGACAAAATCATGGTCTGCCTCTCAGGTGGCAAAGACAGCTACGCCCTTTTAGATATTCTGCGCCAGCTTCAAGCCAGCGCACCGATTGATTTTGAACTGGTCGCCGTCAATCTCGACCAAAAACAGCCGGGCTTCCCTGAAGAAGTATTACCGACCTATCTCGAAAGCATCGGCGTTCCCTACAAAATCGTTGAAGAAGACACCTACTCGACAGTCAAACGCGTGTTGGACGAAGGTAAAACGACTTGCTCACTGTGCAGCCGTTTGCGCCGAGGCATCCTCTATCGCACTGCAAAAGAATTGGGCTGCACCAAAATCGCCTTGGGACACCACCGCGACGATATCCTCGCCACCATGTTCCTGAATATGTTTTACGGCGGCAAACTCAAAGCCATGCCACCCAAATTGGTGAGCGATAACGGCGAACACATCGTCATCCGTCCTCTGGCGTATGTTAAAGAGAAGGACTTGATCAAATACGCCGAGCTGAAGCAATTCCCGATTATCCCATGCAACCTCTGCGGCTCTCAGCCCAACCTGCAACGCCAAGTCATCGGCGATATGCTGCGCGACTGGGACAAACGCTTCCCTGGCCGTATTGAGTCTATGTTCTCCGCCCTGCAAAACGTCGTTCCATCGCATTTGGCCGATACCGAACTTTTCGACTTTGTCGGCTTGGAGCGCGGTCAAAGCCTGAAACACGGCGGCGACTTGGCGTTTGACAGCGAAAAAATGCCGGAACGTTTCTCCGACGGCAGCGAAGAAGACGAAAGCGAAATCAAAATCGAACCTCAAAAAGCCGAACGCAAAGTCATCAATATTTTGGCAAACAAACCCAAAACCTGCGGTATGTAAACGCGTTGAAACGTTCAGACGGCCTTTCGGTAGCTATTTACTGAAAGGCCGTCTGAATATTCATATTTGAAATTTTTTCTATTCTTTTTTATCTATTCTTTCCCTGACAAACCGTGCAGCAGCAATCCTAATATATCCTGCGGTAGCTTTTGCGGCGCAGCGGCATAAAGCGCGGCCAATTGCGGATGGTACATCAATATATCTGCCTGACGGATAAACAGGTCGATGAGCTCCACCGGCAAATCGGGCTGAATCAGGCGGCGTTGTTGTAGAGTATGGAAGAAGCCGCGCATAAAAGCGTATTTTTCTTCGTTCAATTCGTGGAAAAATCGCTCCAGCTCCAAATCGGTATTCTCCTCAATGTCGCGCAGGAAGGCGGAGGAATAGAGTTCCTCAAACGATTGTTTTTGCAGGGCGAACACGGCTTCGGCGGCTTCGCGCAGGCTGCATTGCCGTGCAAGCAGATTTTCAAATTCGGCACGGACTCGGTTTTTCTGCTCGGTAACGATTTCCTGCAAGAGCGCGTTTTTACCGCTGTAATATTTGTAAAAGGTAACGCGGCTGACGGCGGCCTCGGCGCAGATGCTGCCCACAGATACGGCGGAAAAACCTTGTTCGCGAAACAGTCGGTAGGCAACATCGATGATGATTTGTTGTTTGCTGGCGTTCATAACATTAAGAAGATTTTGATTTTGTTCATAAAGGGCTTTCATTAAATTTATCCGTAAGCAGGATACTCATCATATTTCCCCACAGCGTCAATGGCAATACGGCGGCGTTTCAGACGGCCTCTTTCCTTGTTCCTTCACTGCGCTACTGAATAGAGGCTGCCAGATACTTAGTAGGCCAAATTCATAAAGGTTACAGAATCACTCTCCTCCCTAAAATAGGAGAAGGAATTTTTTTAGACAATTTATTATAAGAGAGGAATTAAAGTGAATGATAAACACTTGCATTCCTGTTTTTTATTTCTTATACTTTACATTAATAGTTTGTTTTATGTAAATGTGTAAACACAAATATTTGCATACTGCCGAAGCGGTTGGATTATCTGATGTTCAATCAGCTCCGACGTATGCCGTCTAAAAGGATAAGGAAATGCAGAAACCCTCCCTCCGCCGCCTGCCTCTATTGATTGCCGCCGCCTTTGCTTCCGAATGGATTTATGCCGCCGATGCGGCGCAAGATGCGGAACAGGTGCAGTTAGAAGAAGTCGTCGTCACCGGCGAACGCACCAACCGCAGCGGCTTTGAAACCGCCACATCCAACCGCGTTTTCACCACGCCGAACATCGACCGCAGCGGCCACAACCTTTCTGCGACCGACCTGCTCAAACAGACTGTGAACACGGTGGACTTGGGCAGCGGCAACGATTTGCCGACCGTGCGCGGCGTGGACGGCTCGGGACCCGCCGTCGGCGCGGTGGCGTTTTTCGCGGGCACTAGGCCGCGCCTGAACCTCTCTATAGACGGCCGCTCCGCCACTTACAATGAATACGCCTTCGGCACGCAGTCGCTGTGGGACATGCAGCAGGTGGAAGTCTTGCGCGGACCGCAAAGCCATGTGCGCGGGCAGAACGCGGTGGCGGGCGCTGTGGTGATGCGCTCCAAAGACCCGACCGACGAATGGGAAGGCGCGCTGCGCTTGGGTTTGGGCAACCAGAAAACGCGCAATGTCGCCGGCGTCGTGTCCGGCCCGATTGTAAAAAACAACCTTGCCTTCCGCCTGAGCGCGGAGCGGCAGCAGCGCGAAAGCTACGAACCGTTCGTGTCCTACGAACCGACCGGCAACCCGCGCCGCGTGGAAAACACCAACGTGCGCTTCAAACTCCTGCTCACGCCCGAAAACCATCCCGATTTTTACAGTCGTCTGACACTGAACCACATCCGTTCGCGCGCGCCGCAAAACGAAATCATGGGCAACACCGCCAGCCGCCGTTTTTTAAAAGAAAAGCCCGTGTTCGTAACCGGCTCGACATCGGGCATCTGGGACGTATCGTGGCAGCTTAACGATTATCTGAAACTGGAAAACAAACTGGTTTACGGCCGCTACCACAACGAGCGGCTGCACCTACCGATGACCGTCAGCCCGCAAGGCGTGCCCGCCGAACTCAAAGGCCGCGAATTGCAATGGGAACCGGTACTGCATTTTTCCAACAAAGGCCGTCTGAAAGGCCTTGCCGGACTGCACTACTTCCGCAGCAAACAAGACGAATGGGTAGATATCCGCAGCGTCGGCGGCCGCAACACCTTTGACGACCGCAACAGCGTGCGCGCCCTGTTTGCCGAAACCACATACAGCCCCAGCGAAAAATGGGACATCACGGCCGCCGCCCGCATTGAAAAAGAAACGCACAAACGAAGCGGCGGCAGCGGCGCACTGCACCTTGATTTAGACAAAGGCCAGACCGTGTTCCTGCCCAAAATCGACATCGCCTTCAAACCCACCGACCAATGGGTCAGCGGCATCAAAGCCGCGCGCGGCTACAACCCCGGCGGAGCGGGCATCACCTTCGGCCGCCCTGTCGTAACCTACACTTATGAACCCGAATATGTGAACAACTACGAGTGGTACACCCGCTGGCGCAGCGCAGACCGCCGCTTGCAACTCTCCGGCAACCTGTTCCTGAACCACTACCGCGACATGCAGCTCCCCTTCTATCTGGGCACCAACTCCGTCGTCATCCGCAACGCCAAAAAAGTCCACACCTACGGCGCGGAACTTGCCGCCGACTGGCAGGCGACCGACAGCCTGAAACTCACCACCGGACTGGGGCTGCTCAACACCAAAATCAAAAGCTATCCCGACAGCGGCATCGAAGGCAACAAACTCGGCCGCGCACCCAAATACACCGCCAACATCGGCATGAAATACCTGAACGACAAAGGCTGGGAAGCCGGCGGCGACGTGCGCTTCTACGGCGGCTACTACTCCGCCGCCGACAATGCCGAATCAGGCAAAATCGGCGCATACAACCAAGTCAACCTCTACACCGCCTACAACTTCAAACAAGGCCGCATCTCGCTCTACGCCGACAACGTGTTCAACCGCCGCCGACCCATATTCATTTCCAGCGCCGACCGCCAAGACGCACTCTACCAACGCCCCAGAAGCGTAGGCGTGAGCGCGGAATGGAAGTTTTAGGCGTGGCTGAAATGATGGAGGCCGTCTGAAAAAAACGTAGATCGGGCATCAATGCCCTACCTACGGTTACTGGAATAACGAAGGTCGTCTGAAACGGCCGTAACAACCGACTGCCGTCATTAGCTTACGCAAGTCCGCTTCGCTACCCCCGCGCAGGCGGGAATCCAGAATGGAGACTCGAAGACACTTCTTTATCCGATAAGTTTCTGTGCGGATGGGTCTGGATTCCCGCATGCGCGGGAATGACGGCACAAGAAGTCTAATCATCAACAATATCCAACCTGCACCCAACCCCAAAAACACCCAAAGGAACCCCATGCACTACTTCACCCCCGCCCAAACCCTGCCCGAAGGCACCATCTACCTGACCGACCTGACCCACGTCGCCGACTTCGCCGACTGGCTGACCGAATTCGAAACCCTGTTAAATCAAAACACCCGCTTCGCCACCGTCTGCACCCCCATGCGTCGGCAGGTGAGCGACGAACAGCGCATTGCCGACCGCAAAACCTACATCGAATGGATAAAGGCACACCGGCCGCAACTCGCCGAACGCTGCGCCGCCATGCTCCTCATCGAACCCGACGCGGCGCAACTGGCGTTCTTCCGCGAACAATCGTCCAAACTCGCCCCCGCGCTGGGCGTGAACTACATCGTCGAAGCCGACGAGCAAACCGCCCTGCAAAAAGCGGAAGAAGCGTTGAAGGTCGTCTGAAAACTGGAACGGCGTGCGTGCGTTCCGCACACACCCTACTACGCAGGCGGGCTACGCTTGCTGCAACGCGTTACCGATGAATTGTTGAGATAAAGTTTGAATGGGAATAAGCGTTTGGATAAATAAAAAGGCCGTCTGACAGTTTCAGACGACCTTAAATTTTGCCAAAACAGAGGCACGTTCTACGTTTTAAAACCGCTCAAATCCCTTTTGTCAGTTGCTCAAATTCAGCGATGCTCATGGGCGTGTGGCTTTTAATCAGCACGATTTTATCCACGCGGCGGACGAGTTGCAGGGTGCAATCGGAAAAGCGCAGGGTTGTATCCGTCCAATCCAGATAACTGTATTTGGTTTCCAGCAGGTCTTTTCGGTCGGAAAATTGGGGAATCAGGTAGAAATAATGGTGCAATGCCTGATGATAATCGGCGAAGGCAACCTCTTCAAAATAAAACCATTTCCCTTTTATTTCAATTTGTCGGGCGCGTACGAATTGACCGCGCTTGAGCAGGCGGGCAGGACGTTTGCCGACAAAACAGAAGATGAGGACGGCGAAGACAAAAGCAAAAAGAAACCACATTGTTTTAAAAAACCGTCTGAAACAGACGTTCAGACGGCATATCGATTATTTCACTTCGGTAAACGTGCCTTTGTAATTCAGGAACGTATGGTCGGGCAAAGTGATGTTGGTGTAAACGACGGCGTTGTTGAAATCTTCGACGTGGGTTACGGTCGAGCCGTCAGGCTCTGTCCAGGTAACCATAAACACCATGTCGGCGACTTCGGTTGCGGTGTAGTTTACTTTGACCTCGGGTTCGGCAACGGGTTTTGCCGTGCCGATGCTGGTAAAGGTCATGGTTTTGCCGTCTGCGTCAAAATTCAGGTGGTAAGCCAGCTCGCCGAATTTTGCTTGGTAGATTTTGCCGACGGGGGGAAATTTATTTGCCATGATAGGCTCCTTCTTCGTTAAAATTTCGTTGTCAAACAATTATTTCACAGGGAACATCGCGTTGCCGTTTACAGCTTTATCCGCAGGCACTTCTTCCTGCATCACGTCCCAATGTTCCACTACTTTGCCGTTTTCCAAGCGGAAAATATCGACGGCAAGCATAGTTTTACCGCCCCAGTTGTTGTAGCGGCCGTGAACCATCACATAATCGCCGTCTTCCATAATGATGCCTTGTTCATAGCTCATCGCTTGTGCATCCGGCGATTGGATAAACCCGCGCAATACGTCCAAACCGTTGGGCATACTTGGGTTATGTTGGATCATATCGCCCGCCCAGTAGGTTTCGGCTTTTGCCACGTCTTTTTGGTTGAAAACAACATCTAAATAATCGCTCACGATTTTTGCATTAGACATAAAAATTCCTCTTAAAATGATAGTAAAAACAGCTAATTGCCGAAGCAAAAAGCGTGTAAAGATAGCACGTTGGTTGCGTGCCGTAAACCTGCTGACAAACAAGCAGGAAACTTTTGATTAATCGGCAATCGCCGCCGCCTCAAAGCCCAAATGGTGCATCCATTCGCGCATCACCAATACAAACGCTGCCGATACCGCATGATGGGCAAGTTTTGGCAAATCGTGGGTTGGGCGGTAGCCTGCTAATACAGCGAATGCCGTTTCAAAAATCTCGGTAGAAATCTGCCGATTTTCATCCGCCAATATTTGCAACGGTTCGGCGTGATAAAGTTCAATCACACGATAATCTTTTAAAACGTCGCGGTAAGGCGAAATCAAATCTTCCACCTGCATAATGGCTTCTTCCCACGCCATTTCGCTTGGCGGATAGGGCGTGAATCGGGCTTGCAGCTTTGCAACGGAAAGCAGAATGTCAATGGTTTGTCCGCCGAATTGCAGCACTAATTTTTCCGATTCAAAATAAAGTTTGGCGTTCATTTTGCTTCCTATTTTAGTAGGCGGGCATTCTTGCCCACCGTTTTCAGACGACCTTAAATTTTGGCGGGCAGAAAGGCACACCTTACCCGATTAAAACCGAAGTCATGCTTAACGATCCTGCCATCAATTCGTCGTTGAAAAATGCGACCTTATCATTCGGCTCACGCAATGCCATCACATAAAGCAGCGGCAGATAATGGTCGGGCGTCGGCACGGCAAGTTCGGCATTTTCGCCCAATTGCCCGTAATGCACCAGCAAATCATCGTTTTGCGCGTCAATGGCTTGGTTGATTTCATTACGGAAGGCAAACGCCCAATCGTAGCCCGCCCCGATTTGATTGATGTGTTCCCAACTGATCGCGCGCAAATTATGCACGATGTTGCCGCTGCCGATAATCAGCACGCCTTCATCACGCAGCGGGGCAAGTTTTTTCGCCAGCTCAAAATGCCACTTGGCAGGCTGCAAGCGGTTAATGCTCAACTGCACCACAGGCACATCGGCATCGGGATACAGATATTTCAACACCGTCCACGCGCCGTGGTCGAAACCGCGCGTCGGGTTCATCTCCACCGATTCCGGCGCCAATAATGACCGCACTTTTTCCGCCAATTCGGGCGAACCTTGCGCGGGATATTGCACTTGGCTGAGTTCTTCGGGAAAGCCGTGGAAATCGTAAATCATCGGCGGACTTTCGCCTGACGTAACCTGCAAACGGCTGCTGTACCAATGCGCCGAAATCATCAAAATGGCTTTGGGTTTTTCAAAGGTTTGCGTCGTTTGGCGGAAGTTTTGGTTAAACGGACTATTTTTGTCCAATGCATTCATCGGATTGCCATGACCGACAAACAAAACAGGCATTTTTTTCATGATTGTTCTCCTGTGGGTTTTCAATGGTCGGTATTATAACTGTATTCAGATAAGAAATGAATAATCATTTTTGAATAGATATGTTTACTATGAGTTAATAATCAAACGGGCAAACGGATATAAAGATAAATGTAGAGTGCGCCTGTCAAAAAACGTCGTCTGAAAAACAAAGCAATGTTAAGATAAACCGCACTTTTCAGACGACCATCAAGGAGAAAACATGAAAACCATCGGCATCATCGGCGGCTACCGCTGGCAACGCGGGCGCAAAATGGCGATATTGGCGCACGAATTGGGAGACGCTGATGACGCTTGACCTCTTCCCAGAAACCGCCAACCCGCACGCCAACCTCCTGCCCTACGACGGCATCGTCAGCAATTTCGGACGGATTTTCACCATCGCCGAAGCCGACCGTTATTTTGAAATTTTGCAGCGTGATATTCCCTGGCGGCACGACGAAGCCGTGATATTCGGCAAGCACATCATCACTGACCGCGAAGTTGCGTGGTACGGCGACACGTCCTACAACTACGGTTATTCCGGCGCAAACCGCATCGCCCTGCCGTGGGACGGCGTCTTGCCCGAACTCAAAAACCGCGTGGAAGCCGCCATCACCGACATCTGCCCCACCCGCTTCAACTCCTGCCTGCTCAACCGCTACAACAACGGCAACGAAGGCATGGCGTGGCACAGCGACGAAGGACAAGGTCTAGCCAAAGACAGTGCCATCGCCTCCCTCAGCCTCGGCGCAACGCGCAAATTTGCCTTCAAACACAAAGAAAGCAAGGAAAAACGCGAAATGTGGCTGGAACACGGCCAGCTCATTTTGATGCATGGCGAAACGCAGAAACACTGGCTGCACACCATCCTGAAAAGCACCCGCATCCAAGAGCCGCGGATTAATCTGACGTTTCGGGTGATGAAAGAATAAAAAGGGGCTGCTTTTTTCCATTTCAGACAGCCCCCGAAAGTCGTCTGAAAAACTGCTTGAAAATGTAGAACAGAGCCGTAGGTCGTCTGAAACGTTTTTCAGACGACCTACCGCACCCACATCATTCCCGTACACTCGCAATAGGGAGTCATCCATGTCCCAACAAACCCCGACATCCCCTGCCCCGCGCGACTGGCTGCTGCTTATCGGTGGCAGCACCTACAAATTCACGCTGACCGGTTTTTATCTGGTCGCGCTGGTCGCTATTTTGAAAAACCACGGTTACAGCCTGAACCAACTGAGCTGGATACATTTAATCGGCGGCATCGAAGCGGCGAAGGTGTTGTTTGCCGCGCTGATGGAGCGGCGGCCGGCGGGGCGGTTCGGACGGTTTCGCGGCTGGCTGCTGGCGGCGACGCTGGGGCTTTCGGCGGTGTTCGGGCTGATGGCCTGCACCGACATGACACGGAATTTCCCGCTGCTTCTGGCCTGCTGCGTTTTGCTCTCGGCCATGTCGGCGGTGTACGGCTGCGCGATGCTGGGCTTGTCATGCATCGTCTTGCCGCACCGCGAACGCGGTTTCGGCGGTGTGATCCAGACGATGGCGGCGCGCGGCGGCAAGATGATCGGCGGCGCGCTGGTGTTGTGGCTGTATCAGGAATACGGGCAGACGGCGGCGGCGGGCTTTATGCTGGCGTTCAGCCTGCTGATGTTACTGCAACTCTTGTGCTACCGCGAGCCGGAAAGCCCGACGGCACAAGGCGGTTTGATCGCGTTGGCGGCGCGGCTGGTCTCCTTTTGGCGGCAGCCTGAAACGGGCTGGCGGTGGCTGGTTTTGCTGTTTGCCGTTGCCGCGCCGTATGCGTTTGCGGCGGCGACTTTTGTGCCCAAGCTGGCGGATTTGGGCTTCACTCCAAAACAGACGGGTGGAATTCTAGCGGTGGGTATTCCTGTTGCCTGTCTGATTGTGACGCCGTTATCGGGCTGGTTTTCGCGCAATTATCCACGCCGCAAACTCGTGTTCCTGCTCTACACGTTGCAACTGCCGCTTTTGGCGTCCATGACCGCCATCGACGTGCTCGCCCGCGTCCACTCTTGGCTGCCGCCCGTGCAAATCATTGCCCTGAGCCTAAGCTACACGCTGCTGCTGCCGGTAATACTGGCATTGGTAATGGACAAATCCGACCGCGCCACCGCCGCACTCGACAGCAGCCTGCAATTCTCCGTGGTTCTGCTCGGCAGTTACGCGGCCGGTTTCTCCGCCCTGCGGCTGGCCAAGGCTATTGGTTATACGGATGCGTATTGGGTTGCAGTGTACTTAGCTATATTGGTAGGCCTGCTTTTATATTTGAATAAAAATTTATTTAATTATCCACAGCGTGATTCACAATAATGAGTTCAGATATTTACCCATCAATTTTAATTGAATGCTCCTCCGGATAATTTTTCATTTTATTGCACAATCTCTCAAAAAATATAACAAAAAGTGCCCATAATACTGCCGTTATTACACTCTTAAATTCAAAAGGAACCTCATGACTGCTGTTCTCATAGTTCTCGGCTTGATCGCCATTGTTGTCGGTATTTTGGGAACGATTTACCCTGCCTTACCCGGATTGGGTTTGATGTTTGGCGGCGCATGGTTGTTGGGTTATGCCGGCGATTATCAAGTGTTTGGCTCGGGTACGCTGACCTTTTTGGCCATCGTTGCCGTATTCGGTACTGCGATGGACTATGTGGCGGGTGCGTTGGGTGCAAAATATACCGGCGCAAGTAAAACCGCGGTTTGGGGTGCATTTATCGGCGGCATCGTCGGCGCATTCTTCTCCATTCCCGGCTTGTTGCTCGGCCCGTTGACCGGCGCGGCCATCGGCGAATTTATCGCACGCAAAGACACATGGCAGGCAGGCAAAGTCGGTATCGGTACGTTTATCGGCTTCATCATCGGTACCGTAGCTAAAATCGGCTGCGCATTAACTATTGCACTGACTATCCTGTTTGTTTGGTTAGCCTCATTCTTCTAAACAAAAAACATTAAAGGCCGTCTGAATTTCAAGCATTCAGACGGCCTTTTTATTTCATGGTTTATTTACCGCAGCAGGCTTTGTATTTTTTACCGTTGCCACACGGACAAGGATCGTTGCGACCTACTTTTTCGCCTTCACGGCGTACGGTTTGCGGTTTATTGATGATGGCCTGCCAGTACCAGTAAATATCAAGCAGGACATGCGGCAAGTCAGATTCCAGCTGGGTCAGCTCTTTTTCATTCAGATGCAAGATGACTTCGCCGTTTTCCTCATCGTCATAGATACCGCCCAAAGCCATAATCGGATAGAACAAATCTTCAAATTCTTCCTGATCGACTGCTTCAAACCAATCGGTAGGCACAATATCCAGTGCGTAAAGATAGGCGTTACACCAAGTGTAGAAATCCGGATTGCCGGCTTCATCTTCATAAAACCACAAATCAGGCAGAATTTTTTCATTGAGCTTCATGCGCATATCGGCGGCCATTGCCATGACCAAACGTTCGATTTCAGTGCGCTCTTTTGCATCAAACAAAGATTCCTCACCTAAAATCTCAGGCAGCCAGTTGGTTGGATTCAAAGCATCCGGACCGCTCAATAAAGCCATCATAAAACCTTGAACTTCATCACAACGCATGGTGTTGTGGGCTTCAGATTTGGCATCCAACAATTCCATCAATCGGCTGCGTGCCGCTTCATCAAAAGTCAGTATTTGCATTTTTGTTCCTTAAAATAAAATCGTATTATTGTTTTCAGACGGCCTGGGCATGGATACGCTGCCGCATTTGTTCAAACAGACAAACCGTTGCCGCCATCGCGACATTCAAGGATTCGGTTTGCCCCAACATGGGAATTTTGACACAGGCATCGGCCTTTTCTTTTGTCGTTTCGCTCACGCCGCTGCCTTCGTTGCCAAACACCCAAGCACAAGGTTGACCGAGGTCCATTTCATACAAACCGATATTGCGACCGCCCAAGGCGGTTGCCCAAATTTGATGCTGATACGTTTCCATCCAAGCGGATAATTCCACTCGGCTGAAAATAGACAGCAGAAAATGCGCGCCCATCCCCGCTCGCAACACTTTAGGCGACCAGATATCCACGGAATCATTGCTGCACACGATTTGCCTGACTCCGGCTGCCGCCGCACTGCGCAAAATCGTCCCTGCATTGCCGGGGTCTTGTACCCGCTCCAATACCACGCAATCGCCGTCTGAAGGCAAGTCTGCCTGCTGCGGAATATCAATCCAAGTCATCACATCATCGGCATCGGTCAGACTGGTGATTTTAGACAGTGCTTCGTTACCGACCCAAGTAATCAATCCCTCGTCCAACTGCGCCGTAATTTCTTGAATTTCAAGATGTTGCTGTTTCTTTTCAGGCAGATACACCTGTTTGGGCGTACCGCCGCTTTGCAAATAAGTTTGCAGCAGATGTACGCCTTCCAATACGGTTTCACCGCTTTCGCGCCTTGCTTTGGCCTGCGTCAGCAGACGGAATAAATGTTTGAGCTGTTCGTTTTGAGCAGAGGTAATCAGTTTCATGGAGCGCATTATAACTGTTTTGACTTCGTTGAAGCTATGCTTTCAGACGGCCTGACGGTTTTACTTCGGAAATAAAAAACCCTTGCAATGAAGCAAGGGTTTTACATGATTTCATTTTTTACTGTACAACAGTCTGTTGATCATTTTGCTGCTCGGTGCGAACAGTCGGACGATTTTCAAGTTTGCCGTCTTTTGCCGCATTCGGCACAACAGTCTCGCCAGGTTCGGAAGCTGCTTTTTCAACAGGCGTACCGCTTACCGGAATGATATTTTGGGCAGGCTGAACATTAGGCTTCTCTGCAACCGGCATAGACTCACGAGAAGTTTGCGGTGTAAATTGCCATACTGCAACAGCAATCGCACACACGCTGGCAGCGGCTGCGAAGAATTTGAAGAAGCCGCTATTGGCCGCTTCACGCTGAGCATATTTTTCCTGTTTGCCTTCAGCTTCGGCTTGAGGCACTGTAAATGCTTTGCTTTGCATGGTTTCACCTGCAACACTCGCCGCCGCACCCTGACGGATACAGTCGCCGATAATGTGGTACTCATGCCAAGCGCGCAAGGCCTCCTCGTCTGCCAATACGGCATCCAGCATTTCATCAGTCAATGCTTCGCCGTCCATCAATGCAGACACATACTCCAATGCTTTATTTGTTTTGTCGTTCATTTTTATTACCACCTTTGATCTTCAGAAGTATCCAACAGCGGCCGCAAATCTTTTGCAATCAGTTCACGCGCTCTGAAAATACGCGAACGTACAGTACCTATCGGACAATCCACTACCCGAGCTATTTCTTCATAAGACAAGCCATCCATTTCCCTAAGCGTAATGGCTTGACGCATATCGTCTGGCAGTTGCGCGATGCTTGCTTCGACGGTCTGCAAGATTTCCCGATTCATCATTTCAGCTTCCGGCGTATGGTAATCCGCAATCTGATCGGTTAAATCAAGAACATCTCCCTCCTCATTGGCTGCTTCCGAGCTGACAAAAAACTGGCGACCCGAAGTAGTCAGAAAATTCTTTGCCGTATTGATACCGATACGGTACAGCCACGTATAAAATGCACTTTCTCCACGAAAATTTGCCAATGCACGATAAGCCCTAATCATTGCCTCTTGGGTTACATCGTGTACTTCGTGCTCATCCTGAATAAAACGGGAAATCAGTCTGTTTAGCCGACGCTGATACTTGGACATCAGCATCTCGAATGCCTTATGGTCACCTTTCTGTGCGCGCTCCACCAAAACTTGATCTATTTGGCGATCGTTCATATTCAACCTTTAATCGTTTTACTGCTTTAAACCAAAAATAGTAAAGCGTGCTGTGCACAGTAAAGACAGCAACGCTTTGAAATAGTTCCACGAGATTACACTCAATTGCCAAAGTTTATTCGTATAGATACTCTAACACTGACTATATTTCTTGATATACATGGACTTAATAAAAGTAGTTTAATTACTAATAGTTACTAAACTTAGAGTCAACCACTTTGTCTTTTGCTATATATTTGGCTAACTTTTCATGAACAGGCAGATAGCCTTCCCCTATTTGAACATCGCTTCCCACCCGAAGATTAACAACAGCAAGGCACTTGTTGCCCATACTTAAGACAATCGGCCAATATTTACGGACGAGTGGCACAATATGACACTCTTGCAATAGTTTTTCGACTGATTTTCCTCTCTCCCCCGAATAAATCACATCACCTTTGACCACATTTCGGAGTACCGCCGGCTTCTCCAACTCATCTTCTGACAAACCTCCCTTAAACGGTAATAAAACGAAACCATTTTCGAGCAAAATATCTTTCAGACGGCCTCGAACTTCCCTGCCATTACACCAAGGCAGTTTTTGAAACTCACTTTCCTGACAAACAAACAGCTGATTCCGATATGCGACTAGTTCCCCGTCTGGCAAATTCAACTGCGCCTGATCAGCGGTTTCCAATACTCGGGTAAAATCGGCAATGCTGTGATAAGAAGGCAATGATTCCGTTTGCTTTCGCAAAAAATACCAAAGCAGCCGACGACGCAAAAGCGGCGTACATTGCCGCCACGGACTGATGCTTAATATCCCGTTTGGACTAATGCGCTGGTATTCAGACTCAATTAATTCATCTAAAAGCTGCAAATCTTCCTGCAATAATCGAACATTGGCACAAATTTGCTGCTCAAAATTCGGAATACGCTGCTGCCATTGCGGCAAAGCCTGATTTCTCATCCAATTGCGTAAATAGCCGGAGTCCTCATTACTTTCGTCTTCAACAAAAGACAATCCCCATTGTTGTGCATACTCAGCCAGTTCCTGACGGGAAAATGCCAAAAGCGGCCGCCAGATTTGAATATCTTCATTCAAATCACGCCATACCGGCATGGCCGCCATACCGCGCAATCCCCCCCCGCGCACAGCCGACAACATAAATGTTTCGATTTGATCATTACGGTGATGTGCCAAAACAATAATTTTCTTCAGGCCGTCTGAAAATACCTGATATCGGGCAGTCCTGGCCGCTGCTTCCAAACCTTTTCCTTGTTTTTCCACATTGACACGGCACACCCGCAAGGCAACATTCAGACGCTGACAATAATCCTGACAAAATTTTGCCCAACTGTCGGCATTGGTACTTAAACCATGATGAACATGGACGGCACGCAAATCAAAATGACGAAATTCGCGCATCCGGTGCAAAAGATGCAGCAGGACAACAGAATCCAATCCGCCACTCAAGCCAACCTCAACAACAGTATGGCTCGGCAAATCAGGAAAAGCTGTTTGAAAATTTTTAAATAGGGAATCAGGGGATACTTGTGACATTTCAGACGGCCTGAAATTGTGAATTACTCAAAAATAGAATACAAAAAAAGCAAGCAGCGGCTTCTGCTTGCTTTTTCAGTAGTCAAACTTATTTATCGGTAAATTTACCGTAAGCCATGATGCGGTCAAAACGGCGAGAAAGCAAGTCAGGCATGGTCATGCTTTGCGCTTCGCTTAATTGCTGTTCCAAAACGGTTTTAACGTTTTTCATCGTGGTTTCAAAATCACGGTGTGCGCCGCCCAAAGGCTCATCAATCACTTTATCGATGACATCCAATTCTTGCAGGCGTTTGGCGGTAATACCCAATGCTTGCGCGGCATCTGCTGCTTTTTCAGCAGTTTTCCAAAGAATAGAGGCGCAACCTTCAGGAGAAATCACCGAATAAGTCGAGTATTGCAGCATATTGACGTAGTCGCCGACAGCCACTGCCAACGCCCCACCCGAACCGCCTTCGCCAATGATGGTGCACAATACCGGCACATGCAGGCGGGTCAGTTCGTACAAATTACGGCCGATAGCTTCAGACTGACCGCGTTCTTCCGCGCCGATGCCCGGATACGCGCCCGGGGTATCAACAAAGGTCATGACCGGAATATTGAATTTTTCGGCAGTCTTCATCAAGCGCAGTGCTTTACGGTAACCCTCAGGACGCGGCATACCGAAATTACGGCGGATTTTTTCTTTGGTATCGCGGCCTTTCTGATGACCGATAACCATCACACTTTGGCCGTTGAAACGTGCCAAACCGCCGACAATGGCATGATCGTCAGAATAATGGCGGTCGCCGTGCAACTCCTCAAAATCGGTAAAAATACCGTTGATATAGTCCAAAGTATAAGGACGTTGCGGATGGCGGGACACTTGTGAAATTTGAGCCGGAGTCAGCTTGCTGAAAATCGACTTGGTCAACTCGTTGCTTTTCTTTTGCAGTCTGGCAATCTCGTCGGAAATATCGACGGCAGATTCGTCTTGTACGAATCGCAACTCGTCAATTTTGTTGGTTAATTCGGCGATGGGTTGTTCGAAGTCCAAAAAAACGGGTTTCATAAAACAAAGCTCTCGGTAACGGTTGCTGACATGATACGCTAATCAGACGTATTTGACAGCATTTCTCAAAGGGAAACTGCCATCTTTTGCAATAAAAAATCTTTCAGACGGCCTTTAACAAAGAAATAGTATAGCTGCACTAAACGCATGAAGTGCCGTATCTTATGATAAACTTCAATCCAGTTCAATCATTTCAAACAGGCTATGAAAAACGATCATGACAATTCGTCCATGCGCTTGGACAAATGGCTGTGGGCCGCGCGCTTTTTCAAGACCCGCGCGCTGGCACAAAAACATATTGAGCTGGGCAGGGTTTTGGTAAACGGCTCGAAGGTGAAAAACAGCAAAAATATTTCCGCCGGCGACACCATCGACATGACTTTGAACTCCCTTCCCTACAAATTCAAAGTTGCCGCACTCAATCATCAACGCCGCCCGGCACCGGAAGCGCGTTTACTCTACGAAGAAGACATGAAAACGGCTGCCGAACGCGAAGCTCAAAAACAACTTGACCAAGCGAGCCGCATCAGTGCTGCTTATCCGGACGGACGCCCAACCAAACGCGACCGCCGCCAGCTTGACCGTATGAAGCGCGATAGCTGGTAAAGTGTTTCATCCATTGTTTCAGACGGCCCTATATCCATGCCGTCTGAAAACCAAAAACAGGCAGGACACCCTGCCTGTTTTTTATTTGTGATGATTAAAACTTATATTCTAACTGACCACGAATAACGTTTACGTCCTGCTTATCTGTGCCGACGGTAGGCGTAACCTGTTTGCCGGCCAAATAGAAACCTTTGAGTTTCCAGTTTTTCCAAGGAATATAGGTCGCACCGATTTGTACGCCTTGGACGTTTTTGCTGTAATCCTCAACAGAAGAGACACCGGACAACGAACCGACACGGCGGTAGTTCAAGAATACGTCGTAAGAATTACGGACATTCCAGTCGGCCAATTTATAGCGTACTTCAGTGAACACGCCATCATTTTTGATTTTTTGTCCGGCATCATTATAGGCCTTGATATTGGACTTGCTGACTGCGGCCATCCAATGCCAATCGTCATTAAACTTGATGTCCGTACCGATTTCTCCGAAGACCGCATTTTTCTTCGCACCGCGTACATCGATGTCTTTCATGTAGCTGACGGTTGCGCCGACGTTGATATTCTCATTCACAGGCAACATGCTTTGCACCGCGGCAAAATGTCTACGGCGGCCGCCAATGCCCCATGCGTTGTCGTTCAGATTGCCAGTACGGCGGCCTGCATAAATTTTGGTCGGCAGGGTTTTATTGTCGAAGAAGATTTCGCCGCCGGTTACTTCGGCATCCCATACGCGGCCGTATGAAGAGAACGCGCCAAATTTACCGACACGCGCTTTAATGTTGTTGTACAAGGTGCCTTCGGCATACAGTTTATTAACCGGCACATCATGATCGCCGTTGAATTTACCGGTTTCCAAATCGATATTCGGCTCGATTTGCGCCACCAATTTCCAATCTTTATACAGTTTTGCGCGTAACCAAAACTCCGCATTGAAGTTGGCATTGGTATCTTCAGGCGTAGGATTGATGCTGCTGTTGTTGGCATTGATGTCTTTGGTATCCGCACGTACGCGCAGGCCACCATTCACAGTCAACAAATCATTGAAAATGCTGATTTTATCGTCATCTTTGCGAATGATACTGCCGGAATTGACGTAATCGTTGGTGGTAGCCAAAGCCGCCGCATCACGTCCGCCATCAGCATTTTCTGCCAATGAATAAGACGCTGATGCCAATAAAATACAGGTTGCAATCAGTTTGGTTTGAGATTTCATGCCGACTCTCCAAAAGAAGGTATTGAAAGTGAAGTATTCGATAAAGCGTACAACATTATGAATTTTGTATAAATTATTCATTTTATTTACTAATTATTTTTATCGTATGTAAATTAGTGTAATCAGTCAAGCAGATTTAAACGCTTTATCCTCTTTCAGACGGCCTCTTGATTCAGGTCAAACGGAAGCCTGCTCATCAGGCTGTTCAAACTGCCATTTCAAGGCATCGGCCAATGCCGTCCTGCGTTTTTGGTGGCATCCCACAGCCTGACACAATTCCTCCGCATTTCCCCAAAATACGAAACGTTCACGCGCACGGGTAATGGCTGTGTAAAGCAAAGCCTTATCCAAACCTCGGGCTTCCTCTTCACTTTCCGTCGTTGCAGGCACTGACGGGGGCAACAGCCATACTTCCCGATATTCCGAACCTTGGCTCTTATGCACCGTCATGGCAAAAGCCGATTCAAAATCGGGCAAACGGCTGATGGCAATTTTTTTGAATCCATCTTTCTCAGGAAAATATGCGGACAAGCCATTCAACGATTCTTCATCTTTCATAATCAGCCCGATGTCGCCGTTAAACACTTCCAGCATGTAATCATTGTGCGTAATCATGATGATTTGTCCGGCAAACCAAGGCGTTTCGCCCGAGGCCTTGCCTTGTCGTTGCAAGTATTCTTGATAAGCCTGATTCAAATTATCCGCATCCTGCCGCCAAGCCGCCAATACCACCACATCGGCCGCATGACCATAGGCGAGTGCAACATTATTCTCTGCTACAGTCTGCCAATAATCCTGTTGCTTTTGATACAGTAAGGCGACCTGCTCTTTCAGACAACCTGATTTCATTTCCAATTCTTTGGGGAATTTGTCAAACTGTTCGACCGCAGTTTGCTTTTCCCCGGACACCACCGCCCTTGCCAAACAGCCGATACCGCTGTCTGCACCAAAACGGTGGCTGAACGTCAATTTGGCATTGTTTTGCGATAAAGCCTGTGGCTGCTCTTTAATTTCAAAGCCATGATTAGGCAGGTACACTTCCAGCTTTTCAGCGGTTGCTTTATCCAAAGCCGTCGGACGCGACAATGCCGCCAATACGGCTCCCAAACCAACCGATGGTAACTGGTTTTCATCGCCAAGCAACACCAAACGACAACCGGTCGGCACGGCGCGCAACAAATCCAACACCAGCGGCAAATCCAACATCGAAGCCTCATCCACCACCAAAACATCCAAAGCAAGCGGATATTCATGATTGAACGCAGGGCGCATTTTCGGCGGACGCAGTTTCAACAATCGATGGACGGTCTGCCCTTCCAAATTTTCCAAATGCGCTTTAATGCTCGGAGACAAATCAAAACCGTCCAAAGCACGCTGCAAAGCCCGTGCCATATGCGCAGCCGCTTTACCCGTTGGTGCCGCCAAAGCGATACGTGGCAGCTTCGTACTGTTATTGCAAATCAGACCCAAAAGCTTTGCTACGGTCGTCGTCTTACCCGTACCCGGCCCGCCGGTAATCAGCATAAAGTTTTGCAGCAAAGCCAAAGCCGCAGCATCCCGTTGCTCTTTACTGTCTTTAGTATCAAACCAGTCGCTCAGGCTTTTTGAAGCCGCCATGAAATTCACTTCTTCCGCCTCGGCACTGGCCAACCGTTTGATTTCAACAGCCAAATCATGCTCCAACTGCCACATCCGCCCCAAAAACAATTTCCAGCCTTGCAGGATAAGCGGTTTATCCGCATTACCTACCAAATTCGGCAAGTTGCTTAAGGCATCGACATCCGCTTTATCCAAGTAAATAAACGAATGTCCGTTTTGCAAGGCTGCAAACAGTCGAACCACATAAGGCTCAATAACGGATGCGCCCTGTACTTCGTGGCGGCGGAAAAACGCTATAGCCGCATCTGCGGCAGAGGAAAGGATAGAGTCGGTCGGATTCATGGCTCAGGCTTAATTGATACGGAAAAAAGAAAGGCCGTCTGAAAAACAGCGTTTCCATAAATGAAAACCTATTTTTCAGACGGCCTCTATTATACCGTTCAAAGCATAAAATATTTGCCTGAAATAATAACCTTATTGCAGCACTTGCAGGCTACCGTCTTTCATGGTCATTACCCGGTCAAAACGCTCAGCCAGCTCGTCATCATGGGTCACTACAATCAGGCTGGTGTTCAATTCGCGTTTCAAATCCAGCATCATGTCCAGCACATTTTGCGCATTTTTACGGTCAAGGTTCCCCGTCGGCTCATCTGCCAATAAGCATTTCGGCTCATTAACCAAAGCACGGGCAATCGCCGCACGCTGACGCTCGCCGCCGGAAAGTTCGCTCGGACGGTGCAGCATACGCTTATCCAAGCCAACCTTTTTCAGCATCTTAACAGCCTTCTCCTCAGCCATCGCTTTGGGCATTTTGCCGATTAAAAGCGGCATCATGACATTTTCCAAAGCAGAAAACTCAGGCAATAGATGGTGGAACTGATACACAAAGCCCAAATAACGGTTGCGTAATTCGCCCAACTGTTTTTGGCTTAAACCGCCCAAATTCTGATCCATCAGTATTACCTTGCCTTCAGACGGCATATCCAAACCGCCAAGAAGATGCAGCAACGTAGATTTACCACTGCCTGACGAACCGATGATACTCACGCTTTCCGCTTCGGCAACTTCAAAATCTAAATGATTCAACACTTGTACATTCAATGCGCCGTCATTATAGCTTTTGCCAACGCCGGTACATTTCAAAATTGTCTTACTCATAACGCAAAGCCTCCGCAGGTTGGGTTTTTGCTGCACGCCAGCTCGGATACAGTGTGGCAATAAATGCTAAGCCAAGCGAAATACAGGCAATAACGGCAACATCCTTCAAATTCACATCGCTAGGTAGGTAATCGATGAAATAAACTTGAGAGTTAATCAAATGCACGCCAAACAGGTCTTCAAAAAACGCGACAATTTTGCCGACATTCCAACCCAGCAATACACCGCATACCACGCCCACAAGCGTACCGAAGAACCCCGCAAATGCCCCCTGCACCAAGAAAATCTTCATGACGCCGCCCGGGGACAAACCCAAAGTGCGCAAAATCGCAATATCGGCTTGTTTTTCCGTTACCGCCATTACTAAGGAAGAGACGAGGTTAAACGCAGCAACCGCGATAATCAGTGTCAAAATGATGAACATCATGCGTTTTTCCAACTCAACGGCTTCAAAATAGCTGCGGTTGTTAAACGTCCAGTCGCGCACCCATACCTCATCTTTTTTAGCATCAGGAATCAACTTGGCAATGAAAGAGGGTGCATTCTGAGGATCAGCCAATCGCAAACGCAGCCCACCGACATTTTCTCCCAGCCGATACAAGACTTGTGCATCCTTGATATGCGTCATGGCCAATGTATTATCGACTTCATAAACACCTGTTTTTACCACACCGACCACATTAAACTGCTTCAAGCGCGGTACCACGCCGGCAGGGGTAACGTTACCCTCTGGCGTAATCACTGTAACCTTGCCGCCAATCTCCGTGCCCAATGCCTCAGCAAGCCCTTGACCCAAAATAATATCAAATTCACCCGGCTTCAAATCGTCAAAACTGCCGGCCGGCATATCCTTGCCGTAATCAACGACATTTTTTTCTTCAGACGGCAAAATACCGCGTATCTGCACACCGCGTACTTCCCCGGCATTAGCAAGCAAAGCCTGATCGGAAACATAAGGTGCGCTGGCCAATACTTCTTTTTTGCCTTTTACAAATTCGCGTAAATTCTGCCAACTCGGCGCACTGCCGACATCGTAATAGCCGATTTCTGCATGAGGTGCGACGTTCAACAATTGACCGCGTATCTCTTTCTGAAATCCGTTCATTACAGATAACACCACAATCAGCGCCGTTACACCCAAGGCGATACCTACGATTGAAATAATGGTAATAAATGACATAAAGCCATTGCGTTTTTTCGCACGTAAATAGCGCAGGCCTATCCAAGTTTCTAAAGAAGCCATTCAAAAATGCCTCATTCGTTTGTCAAAAATGACTTATTGTACCGTAAAACCGACAGGTCGTCCGATTGCCCGACTGATGTAGCATTCAGGAATAAAGCGTGTGTAAAACCATGTATCTTCCCGTAAATTCCGCCGAAAAACTTGCGCAATCGGCCAATCGCCCTTATTCTGAAGCTGTGACACACTTTGTCACCATCAAAAAGGAAATACACTAATGAACAGCAAAAAATTCTTGGCCCTCGTATCCGTAGCTGTAGGTTTGTCATTCAGCTTCAATGCACATGCTGCCAAAGAAATCAAAATCAGTTCAAACAATACCGCTTACTCCGACGCCGATGTTCAAAAACTGGCAGCCACTGCTGTCGGCATGGGCGTAAAAGAACCTGTCAGCCTCAACAGCGGAAACGGTGTTGTTACCGTATCCGGCAGCAGTGCAACCAAATGCGCATTTAAAGTCGGCAACGGCGATACGCCTCAAATTCAAGGCGTCAGCTGCAAATAATCTGATTTAATCAATGAAAAGGCCGTCTGAAAGACTTTCAGACGGCCTTTTTGTATTGGCATTTAAGATTGGATATTTCTTCTATCGTAAACAGCCTGAGCCAACGTACCGGCATCCACATATTCCATCTCGCCGCCCAAAGGGATTCCCCTCGCCAATCGGCTGACTTTATAAGGAAGATTTTTAAACAATTCCGCCAATACATACGCTGTCGCATCGCCTTCGGCTGTGAAGTTGGTTGCAATGATAATTTCCTCAATATCACTCGCCTGCAAACGGGCAACCAGCTTATCTAATGCCACTGCCGAAATATCCATGCCCTGCGCCGGACTGACTTGCCCCATCAAAACAAAATACAGGCCATCATGGCAATTAGCCGCCTCCATACTGGAGACATCCGCCGGCATATGCACAATCATCAAGCGGCTTTTCTCGCGTTTTTCATCCGCGCAAATTTCACACAAATCGCCTTCGCAAAAGGTATTACACATCCGACAATGTTGCACCTGTTTCAAGGCAAATTGCAAAGCATCCACCAACTCCTGCGCTTCTTCGCGTTTATACTGTAAAAGCTGGTAAGCCATACGTTGAGCGGATTTCGGGCCGACATTGGGTAGGATTTTTAAGGCATTAATCAAGCGGACAAAGGCATCAGGGTTTTTACTCATGATTTCAGACGGCCTTTTAAAAGATAGCTAAAAATAAGAAAACAGCCGGAATTTATCCGGCTGCCCTACTCAAATACTCTGCTTATTCGGCAGCATTATTAACTTGCTGTGCACCTTGCGTACGATCGATTTTCTTACCCAAATACTGGAGTAAATTATCGAACACATTGGCAGAAAGCTGCTGAACCAAAGCCTGTTTGGCAGCCGGAATCTGTGAATCGGCATTTTCAGGAGCAGAAACACTCTGAACTTCCATAATCACCGGTGCAGGCATACCTTCCAACAATGCGTACGCAGGTTTACCGCCGACAGGGCGCGCTTTCAGCAAAGCCGCATAAGCCTCCGGAGACATGGTTCTACGCGCATCTTGCGCGCTCAATTGCGAAACAGGCGACCATTGAACGTCGGCAGCTTTACCAGCTTTCAACGCCGCCAAAGTTTCTTGGGCTTTCTTCTCTGCCAGTTTGGCGGCTTCAGAACGCAGATATGCTGCACGGACAGTATCTTTGACTTCTGCAAATGGTGCAATTTTCTCTTCGCGCACTTCTTTCGCACGAATAACCCAAACGGTTTCGTTGTTGATGGCAATGACTTCAGAATTGTGTTTTTTCTTCAGTACATCATCACTAAACGCTGCATTAATCAACGCTTCAGGCAAACCGGCTTCTTTCGCACCCGCTTTGGTTACCCATTCATCCAAGTTTTCTACTTTCAAACCTGAATTGGCGGCTGCTTTTGCCAAAGAAGATGGATCATTGAAGGCATCTTCACCCAATTTTTCTTTAGCGGCATTAAAGGCAGAAGCTGCTTTTTTCAGTTTCAAGGCTGCTTCGATACGCGCTTTGGCTTGTTCCAAAGTCGGCTCAGCTTCGACATTCAAAACTTTGATAATGTGATAACCCAAAGATGATTTAACGGTATTGCTCACTTCGCCTTTGCCCAATGCAAATGCCGCTTTATCGAATTCAGGTCCAAAGCCACTGCCGCCGCTTTTGCTCAGGTAGCCCAAATTGCCGCCTTTATTGCTGCTAGACAAATCTTTGGAGTACTTGGCCGCCAGCTCGGCAAAGGCATCTGGGTGCGCTTTGAGCTCTGCAGCCATTTTGTCCACTTCTGCTTTAATTTCCGCATTGCTTGCTTCATCTCCGTTAGGCATAACAGGAATGAAAATATGCGCAATTTCGGCTCTTGGCGACAAATCTACGCTTTTACTTTCGTAAGCTTTTTGTACTTCTTCCGCACTGACGGTTTGCTTGTCAGCCAAATCTTTGATGTTCAAAGCCACATATTCCAGCTTAACGGCTTGAGGAATCAAGTAATCTTTCTTATGCGCTTCATAATACTTTTGCAAAGCCGCATCATCTACTTTTACTTGTGCCGCAAATGCTTCAGGGCTGAACGTAAATGAACGGATGGTACGGGTGGCTTGGGTCAGGTTAATCAACTGACGCGCTTGCGCATCGCTGACCAACGCACCGTTTTGCACCAAATTCAACAGATTTTGCAACTGAAACTGTTCGCGGATATCTTCAACAAACTGATCCTCTGTCATTTTGCGCTGATCCAAATACTTCTTGAGCAAATCCTGACTGAATTTTCCGGAAGCATCATGGAAATTCGGATCATCCACGATAACTTGTTTGATTTGTTCCTGAGATACAGCGATGCCCATCAGCTTGGCACCCTGCTTCAGATAAGCTCTTTGCAATAAAGATTGGAATATCGCATCACGCGAAGGCGCAGTATTGCCGGCAGCTTGCTCATTTTGTATCGCAATCTGTAAAGCATGCTCGCTGACCTTCTCATCCCCGACTTTGACAATGTAATCAGAACCCGGCGAAGACAAGTTATTGGCACCGAATCCGATAAAGGTCAGACCGATGACACCTAAAACAATCTGGGCGGGTGTTTTATATTTTTCAACAATATGGAACATATTTATCCGAAAGAAAAGTTTGGCGCGGCAGCCGGAAAATGCTGCCGCAAAAATCTTAAAATCCTGAAAACAGGCTCAAAGCGCGTATTGTAACGTATTTTTTCGAGGCTTGCTTTTTCAGACGGCCTAAAAACCTAAAAATGCCTTATCCGAAAATTTCCTGATACGCTTCTACTGAAAATCCGACATGAACCTGTCCTTCTTTGACCAATACAGGCCGCTTGATGATGCTGGGATTTTCCATCATCAAAGCAATCGCACCTTCTTTTGTTGCGGCAGATTCTTGCGCATCTTTATCCAACTTGCGCCAAGTCGTGCCTCTTTTATTGAGCAAAATTTCCAAAGCTGCCTGCTCCAGCCAGCCATCAAGCAATTCGGCAGTTGGGGCGTTTTTCTTAAAATCTACAAACTCAAACTCGATGCCGTTTTCTGCCAACCAACTGCGCGCTTTTTTAACCGTATCGCAATTGGGAATACCGTATAGTTTTATCATCTTATTTATCCTTGGTTTTATTTATAAAATCACAAATTCAGGCCGTCTGAAAATTTTCAGACGGCCTGAATTGAATGCCGCTTATTTCTTAGCAGCTTTCTTCACTTTAATCTTCACGCTTTTGCCTTGAGCATTATTTTTACCTCCGGCTTTGACGGAAGCTGTTTTCGCCTGCACTTTTTTCTTGCTTGCAGCTTTAGGTTTGCTTGGCTTAGCGGGCTTGGAGGCAGGTTTACTTTTCACCTTGCTCTTCTTTGCTTTCACGGGAGCAGCCAACGCTTCATCAATTTCTTTAGCTGAAAGTTTACGCTTACGTTTCTCTACAGGTTTGTCAGCAGCTATTGGCTTGCTTACAGGTTTTGCTTTTCTACTGCCGCGTTTCTTACCGACTGAACCGCCGCTGATTAAGGTCAAATCAATCTTGCTGGTATCCAAATCGGCACGTGCGACTTTTACAGTAACCGTATCGCCCATGTTGAAACGGACACCGCTACGTTCGCCTTCAATCGCCATAATTTCAGGACGGAAGTTGAAATAATCTTCTCCCAAATCGCTGATGTGTACCAAGCCGTCGATATGAATGTCGTCCAAGGTTACAAAAATACCGAAGCTGGTCATACCCGAAATCTTGCCACTGAAGACTTCGCCGACTTTGTCGCGCATATAATAAGTTTTCAGCCAGTTTTCCACATCGCGGCTGGCATCATCGGCTCGGCGTTCGCAGAAAGAGGTATGCACGCCCAAAGCCTCCCAGGTTTTATTGGGCTGGTAAGTTTGTCCGTTCAACACAGCCTTAATGGCACGATGTACCGTTAAATCCGGATAACGGCGGATAGGCGAAGTAAAGTGTGCATATGCACTATAAGCCAGACCAAAGTGACCGTCGCAATGCGGCTCATAAACCGCCTGCTGCATAGAACGCAACATCATCACTTGCAACAACTCCGCGTCCGGACGGTTTTTAAATTGCTCGGCAAGCGCAGCATAGTCTTTCGGCGTCGGATTATCGCCGCCACCCAAACTCAGCCCCAGCAAACCAAGCTGCTCGCGTAAAGTGGCCAGTTTTTCGGGAGTCGGACCCAAGTGATTGCGGAATAAAGCCGTATGTTTGTTCTTCAGCAAAAATTCTGCTGCGCAAACATTCGCCGCCAACATACATTCTTCAATCAATTTGTGCGCATCATTGCGGACAACGGGAACGATCTTGTCGATTTTACCGTTGTCGTCGAAAATCATCTGAGTCTCAACGCTCTCAAACTCAACCGCGCCACGCTCGAAACGTTTTTTCTGCAAGATTTTAAATAACTGATACAGAGTATCGATTTGCTGCTTAAACGGATGATCCCGGCCGTCTGAAATCCAATCCCAAACTTGATTGTAAGTCAGTCGCGCATGAGAACGCATTACTGCCGGATAGAAACGGTATTCCTTGATATTGCCGGCATAGGTAATCACCATATCGCACACCATACACAGGCGTTCAACATCAGGATTGAGCGAGCAGATACCGTTGGACAACTTCTCCGGCAACATCGGAATCACACGGCGTGGAAAATACACGCTGGTACTGCGTTCTTGAGCATCTACATCAATTCCGTCATCAGGACGGACATAATGGCTGACATCGGCAATCGCCACCACCAAACGGTAATTGCGGCCGACTTTTTCAGCAAAAACCGCATCGTCAAAGTCCCGTGCAGTTTCGCCGTCAATAGTTACCAGAGGCAAATCGCGTAAGTCTACGCGTCCTTTCAAGTCGGTTTTACGCACATGATCGGGAATTTTCTTCGCAGCTTTGACACATGCTTCGCTGAATTGATGAGGCAAATGGTGCTTGCGTACAGCGATTTCGATTTCCATACCGCTGTCGGCATAATTACCCAACACTTCAATCAGCTTAGCCACAGCAGGACGATGTGCTTCAGGATACGTCTCAATTTCAGCCACAATCACTTGGCCGGATTGCGGTTTAAATTGCGCCACGCTTTCAGGTTCCAACACGATACTTTGGCTCAAACGCTTGTCTTCCGCTTCCAAAATAGCCACGCCGCGATCCATATAAAAACGGCCGACCACTTTAGACTGCGCACGCTCCACCACATCCAAAACCGTACCTTCACGACGGCCTCTGCGGTCGACACCGGCAGGACGAACGGTAACAATATCCCCGTGCATCACGCCGCGCATCTGACGCTCATACAAAACAAAATCGCCCTCGCCTGTCGGCGTTAGCGGCACGGCAAAACCAAAGCCGTCTTTATGCGCCTCGACACGGCATTTAACCAATGCCAATTTTTCTGCCGCACACACCGCGCCACGTCGATTGATTAACACCTGACCATCGCGTGCCATCGCTTTCAGACGGCGCTCAAAGAATTCATATTCATCTTCTGTAATCGACAATTCATGTGCCAAAGCTTCGATTTTTGTCGGCACACCTTTTTGTTCCAATAATTCAATAACCCATTCACGGCTGGGCAGCGGATGAGCGTAACGTTGTTTCTCCCGCTCCAAGTACGGGTCTTTTTCTCGTAAATTTAAAGATTTAGTATTTTTGTTCATTTTGATAGTTGACATTCTTTTTTTAAAATATATAATAGCTGCTTCTTCGCAGTTCAGGTAGTCAACTCTACCTTAAATTGAAGAATAAAGCAAAGCCCAGGTGGCGGAATTGGTAGACGCGCTAGCTTCAGGTGCTAGTGTCCTCACGGGCGTGGAAGTTCGAGTCTTCTCCTGGGCACCAAATAATTTGGTGCTTCTTTGCTTAAGAAAATTTAAATTGCCCAGGTGGCGGAATTGGTAGACGCGCTAGCTTCAGGTGCTAGTATCCTCACGGGTGTGGAAGTTCGAGTCTTCTCCTGGGCACCACTGATAAATCAATCAGTCAAGTTTTCATATTATTCTGAATAACAACTCAGGATAATAGTCCACAGAGAGGTGGATGAGTGGTTTAAGTCGCACGCCTGGAAAGCGTGTATACGTGAATAGCGTATCGAGGGTTCGAATCCCTTCCTCTCTGCCAGATACTAAAGACACCAGCTAACGGTGTCTTTTTTCATATCTACTCTTCTTAAAAATATTACATTACACTTTTCTTTCTCTTACCTTCTAATCAGAAACCTGCCACTCATTCTTATCTTATACTAAATTGTAATGATTAAAGGCCGTCTGAAAGTTTTCAGACGGCCTTAGATTCGGATTTCAAGTGC
>NZ_KV799965.1:52732-64091 GCF_001810105.1 Neisseria sp. HMSC068C04 | reverse complement strand
CTGATGGAACGCAATATATAAGGCCGTCTGAAAAAATGTTCAGACGGCCTTGTTCTATCTATAAACGTTCTGCTTACTTCGGCAATACCAAAAAGCTAATCAGCAACTCTTTAAATACGAATCCAAACACACCCAAGCCCAAAACCAAGAAGAGCATGGCAATGCCGAATTTGCCGGCTTTGGATTCTTTACCCAAGTTCCAAACGATAAAGCCCAAAAAGATAATCAGGCCGCTCAGTAGGATTTTCATTGCCCATGAGGCAAATTCTGCTTCAGTCATATTTTTTCCTTGTATGATTCAGATGTGTGTTCATAAACTTCAGACGGCCTTATCGCAACAGGCCGTCTGAAATATCTTTTTTAAACTTATTTGTTCAAGACTTGTTTCAAATCTTCAATCAAATCGTCAACGTATTCCAAGCCGACAGACAGGCGCACCAATCCTGGGCGGATATTGGCGGCAAGTTTTTCTTCAGGCTGCATACGGCCGTGAGTCGTTGTCCACGGGTGGGTGATGGTTGAGCGCACGTCGCCAAGGTTGGCAGTGCGGGAAAAGAGTTCTACGCCATCCACGATTTTCCATGCGGCTTCCTGATCGGCGACTTCAAAACCGATGACGATGCCGCCACCGTTTTGCTGTTTACGGATCAATTCGGCTTGCGGATGGTCAGGCAAACCGGTGTAGTACACGGCTTGGACTTGCGGCTGTTGTTGCAGCCATTGGGCGATTTTTAACGCATTATCAAACTGTTTTTCCATACGCAGCGACAGGGTTTCCACGCCGCTCAACAGCTGCCATGCGTTAAACGGAGACATCGCCAAACCGCAAGAGTTGCAATATACGGCAACTTGCGTCATCAGCTCTTCCGAACCGGCCAATACGCCGCCCATCACGCGGCCGTGTCCGTCGATGGCTTTGGTTGCAGAAGAAACAGAAATATCTGCACCGTGTTTCAAAGGCTGCGAACCGGCTGGCGACAAGAGGCTGTTGTCCACCACCAAAAGCGCGCCGATGCTGTGTGCCAGTTCGGCCAAAGCTTCCAAGTCGGCAACTTCGCCCAAAGGGTTGGACGGGGTTTCCAAGAAAAACAGTTTGGTATTGGGCTTGATTGCCGCTTTCCATTCATCTACATCAACCGGCGATACATGGCTGACCTCGATGCCGAACTTAGTTACGATGTTATTGATAAAACCGACAGTCGTACCAAACAGGCTGCGGCTGGAAATAACATGATCACCGGCTTTCAAGAAGGTAAAAAACGCTGCCTGAATCGCAGACATACCGGTCGAAGTGGCCACTGCGCGCTCTGCACCCTCCAATGCGGCAATGCGTTTTTCAAAGGCGGCAGTAGTCGGATTGGCCGTACGGGTATAAGTAAAACCTTTGATTTTTTTAGAAAACAAATCAGCCGCATGTTGGGCGTTTTCCCACATGAAGCTGCTGGTCAAAAACAGAGCCTGATTGTGTTCATAATATTCGGTTTGCTCTTTGCCACTACGGATGGCAAGCGTTTGAGGATGAAGTTTTTTGCTCATTTGTTTTTCAATCTACTGTATGTTGCGAAGGGCGCAGTAAACAATACGCCTGTTTAATTTGTTAACATTTTGCGCTTATTCCTGTCATCTTTCAAGCAGGAGGCCGTCTGAACGATTATTGATAAACCTGTCCGCCGTGCTTCAGCCAACCGTCTTCATGATGGCCTGCCGGATCATGATGCGTCCAATGGATAACGCCGCCCTGCTCCGACCATTCATATTCGCCGTAAAACGCTACTTTATCACCTTTTTTCAAGCCTTTGATTTTATCGGCCAAATCGATATTATGCGCCACCAAAAGCGTTTGACCGCTGGAAAGCTTCAAGATAAAGCGCTGATGGCGCGTGCCTTTGTTGTCATCCGGCAGGGTTTTCCATACCGTGCCCTCGCCCTCAACCTGAATATCGCTTTGCTCGTTTTCAAACGCCTGTTTCAAAACCGCTTCGGCTGATTCTTTACCCGAACCGATTTGCTGCTGAGCAGTATCGGCATTCTTTTTACCCGCATTATTTTGTTTTTGAACAGCTTCTATTTTCTGCTGATTCTGCGATTGTAGCGGCTGCTTGTTTTGCATTTTGTTATAGGCAAATACGGCAACCAAAGCAATCAGCAATACAATGATTTTATTTTTATTCATAACAATCTCAAAAAAAATGCCCGATTCTGCATCGGGCATATCAACTATTTAGAAAGGATATTTATCACGAAAACGTGAGCCGCTATTATACACGCTTCGTAAAATTTTAAGGGAAATTTACGCCAAAGGCCGTCTGAAATTTTTCAGACGGCCTAGATACTCAACGGCGGTATTTCATTTCAGTCTTCATATCGTCCAAAATACGTTTGACGTTGTGTTCCAATACATCTTCCACCAAGCCCGGCGCCTGCTCGTTCAGCATTTGCTGCAACTGGTAAGTGAACAAGGCCATTTGTTTTTGTACGGCAATCCGAATCATGCCGTTGACCGCATCGGCCACATGGGGGCGTAAACGCTTAATCAGACGCTCGGTCAACTCTTTTTCAGAAACGCAGAATACTTCCCGACGGCCGATCGCTTGCGGGTTCAATACATTGATATGGACATTGATGGCCGGTTCTTGTTCAAGGCCGTCTGAAGCCGCCTCTTCAGCCGCTTCCGCATCATCATTTTCCGGTTTCTCAGTTTCTTCCACTTCAGGCACATCAAAATCTACCGCACCTGATTTCGGATTCAGTCTGACGGTACGCGTTGATTCGATATGACGCTCTGAAGCCGCAGCCTGCAACGCAGATTGCGCGCTCAACCAGTTGTCCTGCAAAACTACCATCGCATCGGTTTCCACTGCTTCGCCCTCGTCAGCAAGGGCAGTATTGTGTTCCAGCTGCCAACGGTACAAATACTCTTCCAGCACTTTTTCACGATTGTCAGCATCCAACTTATATTCTTTTTTAGGTGCGGTTTTAGGCGCAGCTTCGACAGCTTCGTCCGATTTTTTGACCAATGGTGCATGAGTCGGCGCAGTATTAAATTGTCGTGCCTGACGCAATCTTTCCAAGCGTTTTTCCCAATTCAGGTCTTCTTCCTCGAGGGCTGTGGGGTCAAGACGGTTGTTTTCCATAATAATCTCGTTTTTTCATTTTTATTGTGAACCACATTCAAGCCTAAAATCACTTGAAATACGGCCGATGGTTGGACATATCCGGCAAGCCGGCGCAAGCGTCACATTTTAATATTAATTCGCTATATAATCACTATTTTATTTAATACCCAAGGATACATCATGAGCAGCATCGAACAACGCCTCGAATATCTGGAAGAGGCCAACGACGCTTTGCGTATGCAAAACCACGTCCTCGCCACCGCACTCAAAGGCCTTATCCGCTCCCTGCCCTCCGACATGGCCAACGATGCCGTAGAATCCATCCAGCTTGCCTTTGAAGATGCGTTGGCGGAATTGAGCTACGAAGACAGCCCACACACCGACCTCTTCCATGACGTAACCTACGCATTTTTCCGAGAAAAAGACCACTGATTTCGGCTAGCATGTTCGCAAAATTATGCTAAACTAAGATTCTATCCGTTAACATTTTATTAAGAAAGCACATATCATGAACATGAAAAAATGGCTGGCCACTACCCTCGCTTGTTCCGCTCTTGCCCTGACTGCCTGCGGCGGTCAAAGCAACAATGCCTCTGCTCCTGCCGATAAAGTGTACCGTGTCGGCTCCAATGCCGAGTTTGCCCCATTTGAATCTTTGGATTCTGCAGGCAAAGTGGAAGGTTTTGATGTTGACTTGATGAACGCCATGGCTAAAGCCGGTAACTTCAAAGTCGAATTCAAACACCAGCCATGGGAAAGCCTCTTCCCTTCTCTGAACAACGGCGACGTGGACATCGTTATGTCCGGCGTAACCATCACTGACGATCGCAAACAAAGCATGCTCTTCAGCGATCCATACTTTGAAATCACCCAAGTTGTCCTCGTTCCAAAAGGCAAAAAAGTGGCCTCTTCCGAAGACCTGAAAAACATGGCCAAAGTCGGCGTGGTAACCGGCTACACCGGCGACTTTTCCGTTTCCAAACTCTTGGGCAACGACAATCCGAAAATCGCCCGCTTTGAAAGCGTTCCCCTGATTATTAAAGAATTGGAAAACGGCGGTCTGGATTCCGTAGTCAGCGACAGCGCCGTCATTGCCAACTATGTAAAAAACAACCCGACCAAAGGCTTGGATTTCATCTCCCTGCCTGACTTCACCATCGAGAACTACGGTATCGCCGCACGCAAAGGCGACGAAGCAACCATCAAAATGTTGAACGATGCGCTGAAAAAAGTACGCGAAAGTGGCGAATACGACAAAATTTACGCCAAATACTTTGCTAAAGAAGGCGAAAAAGCCGAAGCAGCCAAATAATTCGGTATGACTTCTTAAATTTAAGGCCGTCTGAAAATTTTTCAGACGGCCTTTAATCTGTTTAACTCAATTAAACGCAAGCGTCCCCTATAATCCGCTTGTTTTTTATCCTTCAAATGAAAGATACGCCATGATCAAACCCGTTATCCTCAGCCTCGCTGCCGCAACTGCTTTGGTCGCCTGCTCCGCTTCTGAAAAACAAGAATCTCCTAGCATCGGCGTGGCCAATCCGGCTTCCGAATTCTGCGTCAAACAAGGCGGCAAATCCGAAATCAAAAAAGACAGAGACGGTGGCGAATACGGCGTGTGCCACTTGCCTGACGGTACTGTTGTCGAAGAATGGGAATATTTCCGTCAACACAACAAATAATTGCTTAATTACATAAAAGGCCGTCTGAACCCAAGTTTCAGACGGCCTTTTCTTTTAAACAGCGATTATTTCACTTCCAATTTGGTTACGCCGCCCATATACGGTTGCAACGCAGCAGGAACATTAATGCTGCCGTCGGCGTTTTGATGGTTTTCTAAAACCGCCACCAAAGTACGGCCGACTGCCAAGCCTGAGCCGTTCAAAGTATGTACCAAACGGTTTTTACCGTTTTCATCTTTGAAACGCGCTTTCATGCGGCGAGCTTGGAAATCTTCGCAGTTGGAGCAGCTGGAAATTTCGCGGTAAGTATTTTGCGCAGGAACCCAAACTTCCAAGTCGTAGGTTTTGGTTGCGCCGAAGCCCATGTCGCCGGTACACAAAGTGATCACACGGTAGGGCAGTTCCAACGCTTTCAAGATATTTTCAGCATGACCGACCATTTCTTCCAGCGCTTCGTATGATTTTTCCGGATGAACGATTTGCACCATTTCCACTTTGTCGAATTGGTGTTGGCGAATTAGACCGCGCACGTCTTTACCGTATGCGCCCGCTTCGGAACGGAAACATGGGGAATGCGCAGTTAATTTCAACGGCAAATCGCTGCCGGCCACAATGCTGTCGGCAACAGTATTAGTCAGCGTCACTTCTGCGGTCGGAATCAGATATTGCGTTTTCTTGCTCTCATCACCGCCGCGGGTAACGTGAAACAAATCTTCTGCAAATTTAGGCAGTTGGCCTGTGCCTTGCAGGGTCAGGTCGTCCACAATGTAAGGCGTGTAATGTTCGGTATAGCCGTGTTTCAGCGTGTGCGTGTCCAGCATGAACTGAGCCAAAGCGCGATGCAGACGGGCAATTTGGCCTTTCATCACAGTAAAGCGCGCGCCTGACAGTTTCGCACCGCCTTCAAAATCCAAGCCCAAAGGCTCGCCCAAATCAACATGGTCTTTGATTTCAAAGTCAAATTCGCGCGGCGTGCCGACTTTGCGGACCTCAACGTTTTCCGTTTCATCTTTACCCGCAGGTACGCTTTCGTGCGGCAGGTTCGGAATGGTCAACAACCATGCGTCCAATTCTTTCTGAACAGCATCCAAATCAGCGGCAGCCTGCTCCAAATCCACTTTGATTTGAGCAACCTGATCCATTGCAGCTTGAGCCTCTTCGTGTTTGCCTTGGCCTTTCAACGCGCCGATTTGTTTGGAAATACTGTTGCGTAAAGCCTGCAACTCTTCTGTTTTCACTTGAACGGCTTTGCGTTGCTCTTCCAAAGCGTTAAAACGCGCGGTATCAAACTCGTAACCGCGGGCGGCCAAACGTTCGGCAACTGCGGCGGTATTGCTGCGGAGCAATTGGATGTCTAACATTGTTTTCTCTCGTTAAGATTCAGAATGGCATTATTGTAAACCAATTTAAAGATATTTTCACAGCGATACATGTCAACGATCTCTGCCGCTAATTAATTATAGAACAATCATTTCGCATAGCTTATCCACGCTTAATACTTTCAAATAGTTAAACTTGAATTGCATAATCCGTATATGCCATAATTCCTTAATATTCATTAACAACACGGGTAAAAAATCAATTCAAGCAATATCTCTCAACAAAACAAGTAAATTGTAAAACTAGTTATAACCTACCTTGTTGCCGAAAATCCATTTTCAGCAGACAAATTTGTCTTACTACTCAACCTACTGTCATCACATTAAAATAAAGCAGCAATTCAAAAGGGATATATATGGCTACCTATTTCATTTCACGTCATCAAGGTGCGATTGAATGGATAAAGCAACAGCCGCAATGGCAAATAGATATCTTTACAACACATCTAGATACAGCACAAATTCAAGCAGGCGATGTGGTTCTAGGAACCCTCCCCTTACACTTAGCCGCAGAAGTATGCAAACGCGGCGCAAAATTTTATTTTTTAATTTTGCCGCAAAATTGTGACGAACGCGGTAACGAACATACTGCTGCGGCCATGTCTGTAGCAGGCGCAACGTTAGAACGATTTGAAGTCACAAAAATTACCGAATAAATATCCCCAAACCATTCAAAAATATCAACTTGAATACACAAGATATTATTTTAAAATTACCATACTATTACTTGGAGGAGTCTTCCATGTCCAAAACCATCATTGCCCTAAGCACTGCCGAACAACTTGCCTCTACTATTCCCGATTGGCAACAATACAATATTCAATCAGAAAACGTGCCTGATCACTTATCCCGTTTTCAGACGGCCGACTGCATTTTGTGCTTACCGGATACTCCCGCGTCATTCTTAGTAGCTGCATGGAAGCGTTTCCCCCAAAGCCGTCTTTTCATCGCACAAGACCCTCAACAATGGTTGGACGGACAAACACGACAACCTATCGATCTTAAACACGCGTTGTCCTCTTTCGTACAATCCGAAAAAAAACAACAGGACGCAGCCTCTCCCTCTACCAAAAAACAAACCAATCAGCCAAACAATCCGTCTGAAGGTATGGAGGACGGTGCACTGCTATTTGAAATTTTCAAAATTACCTCATGGGGCTTAGACAGCAAAGACAACCAAGAAAAAGTAAAAGAACTCCTTTACCTCGCCGCGCAACGCAGTAAAGAATTGGCAAACCGTGCCCAACAATGTAAAAAACAGGGAGAACGTGCCCGTCTACTGGCGCAGGACTTGGAAACTCTGTTCAAAAAAGGCGACCAGACAGCCCTAAAGGCTTGGTTTGATGAGCAACAAGCACTTCCCAACTTAAGCCAACGCATCAAAAAGCACTTATCCATCACACTGAGCAAACTCAATAAGCAAAAAGACAAGAAAAAAAATTTCGTCCACACACAAGACTGCGCAGTACAAACGCCCCAATTTAGCAAACACCACCCCAACAGCCTGCGCCACCTTCCTGTAAATGCCGACTGGGAAATCGTCATTGACGAAACAGGTAAAGAATTTGAACATGCAGAAAGTTTATCCATAAACGACCACAGCTTAGGCCGATACGTTGCACTGGTCATTCCGAAAGGAAAAGCCAAACTGGACAAACTGCCAGAAACATTCCACGCAGCGGAAGAAAAACCCGAACTGCTGGATAAAGTCATCAACAACATTCTCTCGCAACCGGTAGGCGTACTGGGTATCACAGCCAAAGATCCGCTTTCCTTCAACCGCCCGCGCTGGTTTAGCGGTGTTTACCGTCTGTTGCAACTTACTTTACGCCTGTTGCCCCTGCCTAACGAAGGCGACAAAAAAGTGAGTGTCTTTATTGAACAACGCGGCGACTTCAACTCCGCGATCGATTTACAGATTTTAAAACATTTACTGCAAAGCGAATTACAAAGCATAAATGAAACACGTTTCAGCCAACTGACTTTATCTCTAGAAATCGTCCCCAAAGGCGAACATCCCTATCTTGCCCATGTGGACGCACTGGCACACTGCTGGGGGGGCTCCTCTGCCAAAAAACGTCTGGCTAATGCCAAATTCAAAGGGCATTGTTTCCTTACGCCCGAGAGCGGCGAATTAGAACGCATCTACGCCGCACTGGATGGCAAAACAGCCTTGTCGCCGCAAGAGTGGTTCAAAGCAGTCTGCTGCCTGTCAGACGAACCAGAACACAGCCTATTGCGAGAAGCCATGCAACAACTCGGCTCACGTTGCAAAACGCAGCCTGAAATTTGGCAAAACTATTTACAAACAGTCCGCCTCCGCCTGAACGAAAAAGATTACCGTCCACAAGACCTGGACGAAATCTTAGGTTGGCTGCAAACCTACGCCCCGGCAGAAAACAAACTGCCGCCACTATTACAACTACGTTTTCAAGCAGCCCGACTTGCGGCCGACAACCACCAAGGCAGGATGCGCATGGAAGCCGTGCAAAACCTGCTTGACCTCGGCAACGCCCTGAAGCAGGAAGCCGCTCCGGAAGTCGCGCAGGTATATAACCGCCTGGCCGTAGCCGCCACCAACATATACGAATTCGACTACGCCAAACAAATTTTAGAATACGCGCTCACCCTGTCTGAAATGGCTGTCGGACGACAACAATACGGCAGGTTGCAATCAGGTATGGGTCAGGTATACGCCTTTTTGGGAGAACACCAAACCGCCGCATCCTTCTTCGACCAAGCGGTCGAAACATTTAAAAAATTATCCGATCCGGCCGCAGCGCAAAAAGACATTTGTCAAACCAGCCTGTACCAACTGCACAATGCATTGGACGCAGGAGAAGAATGGGAAAATATACAGCCGCTTGCCACATCCGTTTTCGGAAACGACTTAGACAAAGCCGCCAAAAAATTCTCAGTCAGCCCGGATGACCGTTTTACCCACCATACGTTATTGCGCCTGTTTGCCGCCTATCCGCAGCAAACCGCATCCGCGCAAAAAACCTATTTAAACAACGAAGCAGGCTGGCAGAGCGACGCAGGACACCCATGGCAGCTTATCCAGCTATGGCGCGGCTGGCTGGCACACTTTGCAGGCAACGACTATATCGCCTCAGAAGCTTTTAACCTTGCCCTAAATGAAGAATCAGACGGCCTGACCCTGAAATGGATTGCACTGGTAACAGCCGTTTTGGCAGAAAAACTCGGCTTAGGCAAATCCTGCCCTTACCCCATTGCCGCCGAAGCCGCCTGCCTGCAAGCACAGCTTCCCCAAGCGCCGCATGCAGCCCTGCAAGCCCTGCAACAAAGTGAAGCCGAGGCAGAAAAGCTACTTGCCGCATTAAAAGCCTGTTTGCCGTTTAACTTCAAATAAAAGAAACATACCGGCGCGGCAAACCTTTTTCAGGCCGTCTGAAACCCTCAAGCAAAGCGAAACCATATGTCACAGATCCAACACTACTTCATCATCCTCTCCGAACACAATATCGCCGAATACCGCGCCTGCCTACACCTGCAGCCCCAAAACGTCCACCTCATCGTCACCGACTGGGTGGCCGGAAAAAACGCGCATACCCGTTTCAAAAACACACTGGAGCAAAGCGAGCAATTTCACGGCAAAATCCATGAACTCGGTTTACAAAGCGGCGGCAAGCTCTTCGGCGAACGAACCGAAGAAATCCAAAATTGGCTGAATACCGTCTTCAAAGCCTACTGCGCCGAACACCGCATTGCAAACAACGCCATACTCAACATCACAGGCGGCACAAAAATCCTGTCCCAAATGCTTGCCGCCCAGACAGGCATATGGCAGGAGCTGCACTATCAAGCCTTCCAACGCAGCAGCAACCAAATCCACATAGACCGCCTCAATCCCGACAACCTGGCATTTCTAGGCGAAATCGTCCTGCCCAACCGATTTTCCCTGCGTGACGGCTTAAAACTCTACGCCGACGAAATCAAAAAACACAGCCCCAACCCCATTGCCAAACATCCCGACAGCCTACCCCTTGCCCAAATGCGTTTTGATGCCCAAAGCATGGAGCAGCCTAAAAACGGCAACCTATTTCCCGCCATCGTCGGCGTATTGGAAGAAGCATGGAAAAAAAATCCCGAAGACCAAAAAGAAATCCTGCTCGAATGGCAAGAGTTCGGGCTTGCACAACCTGACGAACTCAAACCCTTCCTTGAAAAGCTGATCAACCTGATTGACCCGCAAGACCGCATCCGCCTGGACGAAAAAGGACTGATCCTGCCCGCCAAATACAACAAAAACCTTAACTACTGGAAAAAATGGATAAGCGGCGACTGGTTTGAACAACTCATTTACACATGGTTTAAAGAAAACGGCGTAAAAGACGAAGAACTGGAGACAGGCTTGCAACTGATACAAGGAGAAAGTCAGGGCAACGAAACCGACATTTTGCTGTTCCGTAAAAACCAACTGATTTTTTGCGAACTCAAATCCGATTTAAGCTCCGAAAGCAAGCTGGCAGACCCACTAAGGCAAGTGATCGACCAAAGCCTCAACATGGGCAAAGTACGCCGCGTCCTGATTTTGTCGCCCAAAATCCAAAATGATTACCAAAAAGAAGAACGTAAAAAACAACAATGGACGGAATTCGAGCGCAACTGCGCCGCCAAAAACATCCAAATCATCATCGCCCGCGACAAAGAAGCGCTGAAAGCCCTGACAAGCTGACATCGAAGTCTCTTGACCATGGAAACGTCGTCTGAAAACGTTAAAAAACATTGTGAAATGCAAAGCAGACGGCTATAATCCGCAATACAAGTTTTCCGACGGATAGCGAAAAGTCTGTCTTTCGGCTGCTCTTTTCAGTTAACATTTCGTTAATTAATGTCTTTGTTTGTTAAGAGAAAATGCTAACGTTTCTTAACTATGCAGAGCTTTGAAAATAATGAGATTTTTTAATTGAGTGCAGTCGGAAGACTTGCCCCACTAATCGGGGATTAAGACTGCATTTCTTAGTTTCCATCTTCTTCCCCTTTCGTCGGAAGACTTGCCCCACTAATCGGGGATTAAGACTGGTTGTTTGTTTGGTTTGTACCTTGCATGGCCTCGTCGGAAGACTTGCCCCACTAATCGGGGATTAAGACACAACGGTGTGGGAGCTACCCTCTTCGGACAGGAGTCGGAAGACTTGCCCCACTAATCGGGGATTAA
>NZ_KV799965.1:52396-52632 GCF_001810105.1 Neisseria sp. HMSC068C04 | reverse complement strand
AAGACTTGCCCCACTAATCGGGGATTAAGACTTAACGTCAGTCCGCAACCATTTGGTTGCTTTTGGTCGGAAGACTTGCCCCACTAATCGGGGATTAAGACGCGATAAAGAACTGTTCAAACGCCATGCGGTTGGTCGGAAGACTTGCCCCACTAATCGGGGATTAAGACTTTGAAGCAACTTCCGGTTACGCTGCTAACGTAAGTCGGAAGACTTGCCCCACTAATCGGGGATTA
>NZ_KV799965.1:47031-52296 GCF_001810105.1 Neisseria sp. HMSC068C04 | reverse complement strand
AGACTTGCCCCACTAATCGGGGATTAAGACTGAATATCACCTGCACGAAAACCAACCACGACAGTCGGAAGACTTGCCCCACTAATCGGGGATTAAGACTATTCCTCAATGTCTTTTCCAAACTTCGTTTGGAGTCGGAAGACTTGCCCTATCTAATTTTGATGGCTTTTCAGACGGCCTTACTTTAAGGCCGTCTGAAAATATCCGCTGTCTTGCCCTTTTCATCGGGTACAAAAATAAAACGGCCTTGACGGTTTGCTCCGTCAAGGCCGTTTTGTTGTATCCGGCGTCTCTTTACAGTGTCTGAATAATGCGGTACTGCCCGTTGCCGAATACCGTTTCTTTTCCCAAATGCAACCATTGCCCGATATACAGCATTTGTGCGAAAGCAGGGGAAAGGTCGGTCAATTGCCATGTCCCGATGATGCCGCTCAACGGCGTAGTTTGCTTTTGGCGGTTGGAAAAGCGGCGGTGTTCGTGCCATAAAAGCTGCGGGGACTGTCCTTGTCCTGCGGCTTGGGCGGACAGCTCGGCCGTGTCGGCGTTGTTGTGCCAATAAAGCCGGGCAAGCGTCAGATAGCGGCGCATAAGTTGGCGCAGAAAAATTGCCTGAGTAAGTTCGTTCTCGCGCAAAATCCTGCCTTTTTGCTGGATACGCAAAGGGGTGAGCAGCTGTATACGCGCCTGCGCAGGATAGTATTCGGGTAGCTTGATGCTGTTATGATGTTGCCCGACGAGGCCGCCGCGCCCTGCAATCGTCAGAAAACTGCCGTCCGCCTGTTGCACGGCGATGCCTGTCAATTCTCCTTTGCCGGTATTGTTTACACCCAGCCCTTTGGCAAAGGCTTGGGCAAATACGGCGCCAATCAAGGGCAGGCTGTGCCGTGCCTGTCCAAACAGTACCAAATCAAACGAATAATCGGCGCCGGCGGGAAAATGCGTGGGCGCAAATAACGGCGTTTCGATCACATAAGGCGGCGGCGGATTTTGGCGCACGCTGCTGGGTAAATCGGCACGGGGCACCGGCTCGAAAATTTGCGCATACGGACAGCCTGAAAGATGCGGCGTTTGGTCTATGGGGCAGGTGCAGGCGGCAGCCAAAAGTGCATGCCCGAATACCCCGCGCAGGGTCGAAGCCGCATAAGGGGGAAGCTGTAAATTTTGTGTCAGCGTAAAGGTTAACCGATAGCGGGCTATGGGCAATTCCGAGGGAAGGTCAAGCGGATTCATGACGGATATGTGAATAAAAAATGGCATGATACGGCGTTTCTGCCGGCCTGAAAATACAAAATGCAGCGAATTGAATCCACGTGCGCCTTTTAAATAAGAAAATCCCTGCTTGAGCCTGATACTGATCATCCGCCCCGCCCTGATTGGAAAGACAATCAAATTGCTGTGGCGTATGATGTTTTAATTCTGCCTCGGTATTTATCCCCTAAAAAATCCTCATGATTTCAACTTGGCCGCTATATCTTTCAGGCCGTCTGAAACACTCTTTTCCTTGATTAATCCCCGCATTTTTCTCATTTCAAAACGCTCAAAAAAATACAAATTTGTAGTGTTCGCTTTTAGTTCTTCACCCGCATAGAATTCACTTTGTGGTTACGGCAGGGAAGAAAAATTACGGTTTGAATCCGATTTTCCTCGCCCAATGAAATTGACAAATTCAACCATGAAGTCAGCGCTGCAAATTTGTATATGTGGCACTCAAACAGATAATTTCAGACAATGACTTCATTCACAAACAACACGGAACAGGAGAAAGAATATGACTTAGCGGCTTTTATCAGATTGTGATTGCGTTTTAGCGTTGATCAGATGTCGGAGGTTTCGGAGACTTTTATCCTCGGCTAAATAGGGATTGCCATGATTTGATCCGGCTCTGCGAACGCATTGTTTCAAATAGTTTACAAGGAGAACAAAATGGGATTTTTTGAGGGTATTTTTGACTTGGTAGGCGAAGGCATCGACTGTGTAATGGACGGAGTCATTGCAGTAGGCGAGTTTGCCGAAGAGCATCCGGTTGCCACATCGCTGGCGGTGAACGTAGCCACGGGCGGTATGGCGGCATGGTCGAATGCAGGAACGATTGCCACTGTACTGGGCGGCACAGGCGTACTGGGAAATACGGCCACAACCGGCGTTGCCATTAGCTCGCTGTCCGGTGCTGCGGCAACCAATGCCTCGCTGGCCGCACTGGGTGGCGGCGCGCTTTCAGTCGGTGGCGGCGGCATGGCGCTGGGTACAGCCCTTGTTGCAGGAACAGGGGCTGCGGTTGGCAGTGCGGCAGGAGGAATAATCGCCCATACGTTGACTTCACCGCGTGAATAATCCTGAAACCCCAAAAGACAACTCAAGGAAAGGAGAAGACATGAGCATCAAAACACCAAAAGACAACTTAAGAAACGGAGAAAACATGAGCATCAAAACACCAACCTTACCCTTCGGCAAAATGAATAATGTGATCCCCATGAACACGGGCGGCAAATTTCTGGGCTTTGCCCAAGCCACCAACTTAATCGGAGCGATTGCTGAGTCCTACAACAGAACGCTGGACTACCGTACCGATATCAAACGGTTGGAAGTGGAAGAATTGCGGATTGAAGAGCAAGCCCGACTCGCGCACGATGCCATAGACAAGAATTTCAAGCAGCAAATGGCGCATTTGGCAAACCGCAGGGTAGAAGTAATGGCGTATTACGAGACCCTGTACCGCGAGCTCTCATCCATTCATGACCACCGACAGGCCATGATGAAAATGGTAGAGGAAATACAAAAGGTTGCCCTTCACCCTGAAACACCACTTGAGGAAAAACGCCTGCATCATGAAGCGGCATTACGGTACTTGAGTTACTCAACGGAGTGGGGCCAACATGCGGGCAGACAATTAGAATAAGCCAAACAAACTTTGCCGCTCGTGGACCTTCAAAAAATTGCAATCTAAGGAGAAAAGCATGATTTGGGTATTACCAGTTTTAGCTGCCGTGGGTGTAGGTGCGTGGATTTATAACTCCGTCACCGAAGAAGAACAACAAGCTCAGCGCGATTGGCACAAAAAAAGCAAATCGGTAGAAAAAACCGTATCGAAACGCCGAAAAGAGATTGAGCGACACATCCGACAAGCGCAAAGCAGCTACAATTTTCATTACTTGGTGGAAATGCACTACTCATCAGTGCAAATTGCCAATGCTGCCTACAAGCTTTTGGATGATGCACGAATCAGCCTGAGAGCCATCAGCACCATGCTCAACAACGTCAAACAGCAAAAATTGAGCCTGGAGCGCGATTTGGCTTTTGCCAAAGGGCAAAAAAACCGTGCAGCCATTATCCGGATCATCGAAGAGCTGAAACAAATCAATGCCTACCGCCGTGCCTTGTTTGAAGAAAAAGACAAACAAAAAGCCGAAAAAGACAATTTATATCAAGAGGTCAAACGGCTAAACCAGCAAACCGGCGAATTAAAGCAACACATTCGCCTACGTTGCGGCAACAAAGGGCAGACTTGGTTTTTGAATTTGGAACAGCGCAAAAAACAACGGAGTGCATAGCCATGACCACCCTCTACCTAGACCGCAAAAACCTTTCCCTGCGTGCAGACAGCAGCGCTTTGGTATGCTATGAAAATGATAAAAGAGTAGCGACCGTCCCGCTGAAAATCTTACAGCGCGTCTGCATCCGCGGGGATTTAACGCTATCGGCCAAGGTTTTAGGCAAACTGGGAGAGACCGGCATCGGCGTACTCATATTGAGCGGGCGGCAAAAACGCCCCGCCCTCATGTTGCCCAACTGGAAACTGGACGGACAAAGGCGCATGGCACAATATGCCCTGTCGCAAGATAAAAGCGCAAGCCTTACCGCCGCCAGAAACACAGTCGCCGCCAAACTATCTGCCCAACTGCAACATTTGCAGCAAATGGCATTTTCAGACGGCCTGAACACAGATTGCCTGAAAGAGCACAGCCAAGCCCTGTCCAATCTTATCGACACCCTTGCAAACATCAGCGACATCCCCAGCTTACGCGGCATAGAGGGAGCGGCCGCGGCACGCTATTTTGGCGCATGGGCGGCAATACTGCCCCCAAACTGGCAATTTTCAGGGCGAAACAAACGTCCGCCGCGCGACCCGGTCAACGCCACCCTATCCCTCGCCTACACCCTGCTGCACTTCGACATCGTCAAACACCTCTACCTCAGCGGCTTGGATCCCTTTATCGGCTACTACCACCAGCCTGAACACGGCCGCGAATCGCTTGCCTGTGATTTATTGGAACACCTGCGCGGCCAATGCGATGCCTGGGTACTTTCCCTGTTTCATCAACAAACCCTGACACCTGCCGACTTTTCCACCACCGCGCAAGGCTGCATGATGAACAAAAACGCACGGCTCAAATTTTATCCGGCATACGAACAAACAGCGAAACAATGGAGAAAACACATCCACCGGCTCTGCACCGATTATTTAGCCGCCCTCGCCCAATACAGCGGCAAGCCGGAAATCCAATTAAGCGAACTCATTACATTGGAGTAAAAATGCGCCACATTATCGCCTACGACATCTCAGACCCGCGCCGCCTGCAAAAAGCACACCGCTATCTAATCCAGCACGCCATCCCCCTGCAAAATAGCATATTCCTGCACATCGGCAGCCGTGAACAAGCCCGGCAATGCTTTGAAGAACTATGCCGAATGCTCCATCCCAAACAGGATGACTTGCGCTTCTACCCACTGGCCAACAGCAGCATCATCCATACTTTGGGGCAAACCGCCCTGCCCGAAGGCATCATATTGGGCAACTTCGGCACACTGTAAACACCAACCCGCTTATATACCGCCTGCCGGCTGATGAAAAACAAAATACAAATAAAGGATGGGCAACCCGATATTTTTTAAGCCTCAACCCGACAGCAGACCCTGATTTTCAGACGGCCCCATCCGGCATTCCCAACCTGCTTGGTATCCAAAACTAAAAAACCGATCAAAAAACAAAAATAGCCTTGATGCAATATCAAGGCTATTTTGCTGTTTGCCGCAAGAGGGACAGGATAAACCACCCAACCGTTTCAGACGGCCTTGCTTTCAGGCCGTCTGAAAAACACTCGTCGCCAACGTTAGCAGGGCAAGTCTTCCGACCTACGACTGGCCGATTTACTACAAGTTCAAGACGTCTTAATCCCCGATTAGTGGGGCAAGTCTTCCGACAAGGAAACGGCTAAAGTGACTGTACTTGAGTCAGGTCTTAATCCCCGATTAGTGGGGCAAGTCTTC
>NZ_KV799965.1:46694-46931 GCF_001810105.1 Neisseria sp. HMSC068C04 | reverse complement strand
TTAATCCCCGATTAGTGGGGCAAGTCTTCCGACGTGCGAGAAGAAAAGGAAAGGGTGCGATATGTTCAGTCTTAATCCCCGATTAGTGGGGCAAGTCTTCCGACGGAAATCAGTTTTCTAATGCCGACAAATCTGACGTCTTAATCCCCGATTAGTGGGGCAAGTCTTCCGACGGAAACAAAAATGCGTATTCAAATTGACAACAAAGTCTTAATCCCCGATTAGTGGGGCAAGTCT
>NZ_KV799965.1:46356-46594 GCF_001810105.1 Neisseria sp. HMSC068C04 | reverse complement strand
TAATCCCCGATTAGTGGGGCAAGTCTTCCGACCTATTGGTTGGGTAGGTCTGACCAACACTGGTTTCGTCTTAATCCCCGATTAGTGGGGCAAGTCTTCCGACTTCTGAAGCTGAAGACCTGAGTGCTATTACTAACGTCTTAATCCCCGATTAGTGGGGCAAGTCTTCCGACAACGAAAGGAAAGAGAATGAAGACATTCAAACAAGTCTTAATCCCCGATTAGTGGGGCAAGTCTT
>NZ_KV799965.1:4589-46256 GCF_001810105.1 Neisseria sp. HMSC068C04 | reverse complement strand
TTAATCCCCGATTAGTGGGGCAAGTCTTCCGACATCTACGACCGATTACAAACACCATACACCAAGTCTTAATCCCCGATTAGTGGGGCAAGTCTTCCGACCCAAAACGACAGCGACATCACGCCTGAAATTGCGTCTTAATCCCCGATTAGTGGGGCAAGTCTTCCGACTGCACTCAATTAAAAAATCTCATTATTTTCAAAGCTCTGCATAGTTAAGAAACGTTAGCATTTTCTCTTAACAAACAAAGACATTAATTAACGAAATGTTAACTGAAAAGAGCAGCCGAAAGACAGACTTTTCGCTATCCGTCGGAAAACTTGTGATGCAGATTATAGCCGTGTACTCCGTATTCGACAACGCTTTTTAACCGTTTTACGGCTTTAGGCCGTCTGAAAAATTCGGGTTCAGACAAAGACGAAAATCTATTCGCCGCGCAGCTTCGCCAAGATAGGTTTCAGATCTTTTCCGCGCTTGTCGGTCAGCCATTTTGCGTATTTTGTCATCATCTTTTTGACGGCAAACGCAACGGCGATTTCGGCTTTCTGCTCTGCGCTCAAATCGGGACTTTCTGCGGCGGTTTGCAAGGCTGCCTTCCATTCTTGATAGAGTTTGTCGTGTGCTTGGTTGCCTATGATCTTGTTTGGTTGCTCCTCCATTCTTTCTTGCCATGTTTGGATAAACTGCTGATGCGCGGGCATGGCGGCAAGCTCGGCGGCTTTTTGTTGCGCGGCCAGGGCTTGGTTTTGTGCTTCTTGAATGTTGCGGATGCTTCGTTGTGCTTCTTCGGCTGCTTCTGTGAAATAGCCGTAGCCGGATGCGGTTTTACTGCCTGCGCCTTGTGTCCGCAAGGCTTGAATCAGTAGGTTTTGGGCGTATACAGCCCATGCCTGCGCGCCCGGTGCGCTTTCGATGACGAAATAAAAGCTGCCTTGTGTGGCGATTTGCTGGTTGGGAATGGGGGATTCCATTTCGTCGGCTTCAAGTTGTTTGCCGTTGTAGTAGTCTTGGTGGTGGGTGGTAATGATTTCTGCGGCAAAGGGCGGGGTGTTGGCAGGGATGAACCATGCGTCGTGCCAAACGAGTGCGCCTGACTTCAGGCTGCCTGAGTCGCTGTCGTCGCCGAACAATACGGTCAGATGGGATTTATCCAATCCGATGCTTTCGGCATGACTGCGGGCGATGCCTTTGACGGACGAGCCTGCAAGGAGCGGCATGCCGTAGGTATGGCTGGTGCTGATGCCTGTTTCCAGTACGCCTGCGCTGTTGAGGCCTGTATAGAGCCTGCCTGAAATGCTGGCGGCAAGCGTGGCAAAACGGCCGGTATCGGAAGTGGCCTGCACCCAGCGCGTAAAGGCGAGCGCGTACAGGCTGTCTTTTTTGGGCGCGGGGATTTTGACGATTTTTTCAATCAGCTCTGCTTTGGCTTTTTTGTCGTCTTTATCCCATTCGGTCAAACCGCGTTGCATGAGTAAACCGGCGTGCGCATCTTTCGGGTCGTCCGGAATAAGTTTTTTCAGGCTTTCCCGCATGAGTGATATGGTCATGATTATTCCCCTTGTTCGTCTTTGGGTTTGGGCAGCAGGGCTTGGGTGTAGCGTTTCAGGCTGGAAGCCGCTTCCAAGGCTTGGCGAGAAAGAAGTTGATAGTGCGATAAGTCTGCTTCTAAGATTTTCATGTGCAGACTGTCTTTGTTTTCGCCCAACAATTCGGCAATATGTGCCAATAGGAGCAGGTGTTCTTCTTTGGCTTTGGCTCGTAAAAAGCCGATGGCTTGGGCAAGCCCGGATTGCAGGATCATGGTGGGAAAATTCAATACAAGTGTACGGTATTCTTTAACTTGCTTGTTGTCATCTTTGACTTTTTGAATCAATCCAAATGCGCGTTGGGCGTATTTTTGCGAGCGGATGTGTTGCATGTTATTCCCCTTTTGTCAGGCCGTCTGAAAGTACGAGACGACACAGGCCGCGTCCGACTGTATGCTTGCCGCCAATCTGGATTTGGGTTTCGCCTGCCGGAATCAATGCGGAAAGCTCGTCCGCACTTTTGGCATTGCGGCTGTGGCGCGATTTGTCAATCGCTAAAATGCCGTACAGTACGCTTTCGGCCGGCAGGTTTTCTTCCGACCAGAGCGCGCCCTCTTTGACGATGCGCGTTTCGCGGTCAATCCTGATACGCATACGGATTTCGGTCGCGGTATCGGCTAAGAAGGAGAATGTGCTGTCGGGCAGGATAATGAAGCGTTGGCAGAGCTGTTCGCGCCATGCTTCGTAGTCAGCGGTGTTTTCGGGGTAAACGGCAGCGGCAATGTGTTCTGCCCATTGTTTGGCTTCGGTACTGGTTTCGCTGCCGATGTCCAAATCTTCCAACGCAATTTGACTGCCTGAAACGCGCAATACGGTGTTTTCCGGCACAGATGCGCTATCTTTTAAAGCGGGTACTTTTGGGATTCCCGGCAACATCCCGCGTACATCGCGAGCATAACGTTGCAAGATAAAGGGACAAGTGGCAAAGGCGACTGTTCCTGCAAACGAGCGGATCGGAAGCAGCAATAGATGTGCATCGCCAAAGGCGGCTGCGCTGGCGTGAATGTTGTCTTTGTCGGCCTGGCTGTCTGCGCCAAACAGGGCTTGGATGTCGTTTTCGCTTACATGCCATTTTTCTTTGGCTTCATCACGCAGTACGCCTTTGAGCGCGCTGCCGGGTACAAGCGGCAGATTGGTGGCGCGGCTGCGTGCAATGGGCAAGTCAACAGCGCCGACGCCTTGGCCTGTGCCAACGTGTAATGCGGATAAGGCATGTAGGTGAAAAATTCGGGTATTCATTTTGTTTTCCTTGTGTTTTAAATATGAAATAGGGAATCAGGCCGTCTGAAAATCAAATGCTCTGCCACGGACCGATCAATCCAATACCGAAGCCGTCGCGTCGGTCTTGCTCATTGTCGCTAAATGATTGCCATTGGGCTTGGGAGAGTTCGTCCGGATTGCCGCTTTGTATTTCAAACCAATACACTGCACCTGCCGAAACGGCTTTTCTCATGGCTTTCGGGGCATGCTGCTGTAAATCCCAACCTGAAACGGGCAGCCAACGGTCTATGGCGGCTGAACGGAGCTTAACTTGCAGGTTGGTATGCGGGAGTGTGCCTGTTAAGGTTTGGCTGTCCAACCAGCCAGGCAGCCAGCCTTTTTCAAACAAGGCAGGAGTCAGCAAGGTGAGCATTAATCCGTTTGTATATGCGTATTCGGGCTGTTTGAACACGTCGTCTGAAATTTTATTCAGTCGCGACAGTCTTCCTTCTCCGCCAAAACGCACTACGCTGTTGTCTTGTAAATCGGCTGCGGTACGGATCATAAAACCATAGCGGTAGCTTTCCCAACCCTGATGATGCTTCTGAGCCGATTCGGCAAAGTCGTAAGCGGCTGTTTGAAACAAACGTCCGTCTTCGGCTGCAAGCGTTTTTCGGTCTATGCCGACATGAGTACGCGTTTCAATCGGCAGAGATTGTGCGCCGCGTTTGTTTACATCGTCAAAGCCCAACTTTTCTCCCTTATGCCAAGCCAGTATGTCTGCCAAATCCCAATATATTGCCCCACTTTGAGGTTTGCCTTTAATCGGCGATTGGATTTGTACGGGCAATAAATCGGCATGAGGGAAATCCGCCGCTGTATCGCTGCCAAAGGCTTGCGGCGCAAGACGGACGAGTTCGGTTTTGTCTGTCTCTTTGTTTTTCAAATACAAGGCGTCGGCAGGTTTGGGCAATAGGATTTTCAGGCCGTCTGAAATGTCCTGTTTTGCTAAAAAGGCGCCCTGTACGGCAATTTGACGTAATTCATCGACTTGTACGTCTGACAACTTGGCTCGATTGCCTTGTGCTTTGCCGTCCCAATCGCAACCGTTTTGCCGCATGATTTGCGTGCGTACCAAACCTGCTGCCGCGGAGGGTAATGGAAACTGAATGTCATCGGTATCCGACTGCGCTCCAAACGGTTTGCCGCTGCGGAATACCAACGGCGCAAGTGCGTCTAAAAAATAGCTGTTCATGATTGCGCCTCCTGTCCTAAATCGTTTTGTGTTTTAGCTGCAAGCCAGCGGGCAATAATTAACTCGGTGGCGAAGATATTGAGTGCGCCGGCGTGTTCACTGCCAAGTTGTCGTTGCAACTCATCCAGTCGGGCTTTCAACTCTTTCTTTACATCGTCTTTCAATTCACCACCCGACATATTCCGCGCCCTATCCAGCATTCGGGTAAACTCGGCTTGTCGGATATTTTGGTGCAGTTCGGAGGTTAAATCAGCAGATTTCGGAAAATCCGTACGCATAAAGATATCGCGACTGTCGTAGGCGATACGGCTGCTGATTTCTTTCTTCTGATACCGGTTTTGCCATTTCTTAAATGTTGCCAAACCTGCTTCATCACTCCATTGCACACGCCAATCGCTGTCCGAACCTGAACGCACAGACAGGGTAATGCCCAGTGCATTACGCTGCTGATTGGAAGGATAACTGTCACCTTTTGCCACTTTTTCTGCGCGTTTTGCCAAACGGCGTACATTGCCAAGGGGGGTACTGATGTGACAAATGGCCAGTCCAACGGACAAGGTGGGCGTTTTTTCTGCTTTCAAAACATCTGACACTTTTTTCAGACTGCCTGAAAATGCTTGCCGTAACGCATCCGCGCAATCAACCGCCTTATCCAGCGCAACAAAGCCCAATACATCGTCGCCGCCTGCGTATACGCATTGCGCCTGAAAGTCACGCATTTTTGCAGGTACACTTTCAGCAAATGAAGACAACGCTTCGGTAATCATTTGATGTTCTTCAATCGTCTTTGCCCTATCCAGCAACTCGCCCATGCGGTCGCCGTCTGCCAGCAACATCGCCCAGTAGCTGCATGGTTCACCATATTTGTGCCAAATCGGTTTTAGGACATTTTTCAAATCTGATAATTTTTCCGATGCATCCGCGCTGTTTTTATTGTCCGACAAAACCGCATCCAAACGGTTTCGGTACAGCAGTTGTGCGTCAAACGGAAAATCTGCATAAACACCTTGATTGCCTTTTACGCGTGTTGCTAAATTCAGCGCAATCAACGGCTCATATGCATCACGAAGTTGGCTTAACTCATTTTCAGGCAAATCTTGCAGCCAAGCATCTGCTGCCACGCGTGTAACAGGCGTAAACTGCTCGCTATTTCCTCCCAAACGCTTCATAATCCCTACACAATCCAACTGCTCGGATAGGCTCAAGCCAAGCTTGCGTCTTGCCACATCAGACAAGTCGGCATCGCCGTTTGCTTTTTCCAGCAATACGGTTTCACGTGCGCCATCCAGTGAGGATTTAGGCAACATAAACCGCTTATCCCAAGCATCAGCCGCATGTACAGGCATAAAATCGCGTGTTGCTTTTCTCGTAGCCAAAGCTGATGCTGCACGTTGGCTTGCATCCGAATAACCTTTTTCGGTTATCTTTGCCCACGCAGCCTGAATTTCTAAATAATCATTAAGCTGCATCTGCCAAATTTCATCGCGTAAAGCTGCGTTCAAATCTTGTCGCGCCTGACGCGCGATGGTTTCAAACCGTGACTGCGCCGCTGCTTTTGCCTGCACAACCAAGCCGCGTACTGCGGCATCATCAACTGCATCAACCTGCACTTGAATTTTGTTGCCGACTGAAAAATTATCGTCCATCCTGTCACAAGGTTCTAAACGGTCTTTGGTCGCCTCGTCCACAAACGGAAACACCATCTGCGCTCCGGCTTCAAACAAACTCTTTGCAGCTGCCTTTGCCATTTCTGACAGTAACCAAGAACCGCTCCATAAATCCCGACTCCGTCGAGCCGAAGCAATAAATCCCTGTACAGGACCGATGGATAGGGTTAAAACATATTGAGTCATTTCGTTTTCTCCAAAATCTGTTTTACTTCTGGACTACTGTTCGGCAACATAATCACCATGCCATGCCATTGACCACTCTCATAAACGGGGCGGCTGAATATGGTTGCCAAATGTCGTGAATATTCATCATTGCGTCCAAGCAGTCGGCGAAACTCTGTTTTATATTTACGTCGTGTTTCTTTCCATTCATTGATTGCATCGATCCAAGCATCTTTGACTTTTTTATCGCTACCTAAAAACAAAATTTTGCAACCCAATTCACGCATTTCTTCAGTTGGAACCAGTTTTATACCTTCAGCCTTAAAAGCACCGCAGCCACGCCGAGTGCGCCCACCTAGCCCTCCTAAAGTTACCCACCAGCGTAAAGTTTCCAAAACCTGCTGCTTATCTGTTTCGTTTACCTTTTCACTCAAACGCCATTGCACAATCCATTGCAAGCCTTCTTTGCCCAATTTCATTTCAGGTAGTCCTGTCTTCGTCTTGCGTGCCGTAAACAACGCATAGCCTAAAGGATCGTTTAAACCTTTTGCATAATCAGAAAGTGAAGCTTCTTTCAGTTTGTTTTGTATCTGTACACGTAAAAATACTAAACTTGCCGCAGCTTCTTCACCAATACCCCCCCATAAACGAAACTCTGCTTCACGTAATCTTTTCCCGCTCAAGTTCCATTTTTGTTGAGCCAACAATCGCCACCAAAAACGCAGTTGCCCGCGAATTGCGGTTACTCGCACGGGCAATTTATCATCACTTTCACGCGCCACCACACCACCACCATGCAAAGGTGTAACCAACTCACAGTGAATTTCCTGCCATTTTTCCTTGCTTTCAGGCAATTTTTCCGTTGGTGCAAAATCAGGTATTAGTAAAGCCATTTTCTTATCCTTTGTTATTCAATCAGCAAGTTACTTTTATATCAGAAATAATTAAACTTTGCATCATACACAAATTTGTAAATATAAATTACCTCTCTAAATACTAAAAACTTTTATCTAATAAATTGAATAGATTGTCTATTTTCTTTAGACGCAAAAATTCTCGAACTACCCAATACTTATTTTAAAAACCGAAGTGATTTTTGATAAAAAAAGAAATAATAGTAAAGCCACCAAGAAACCGGCGAACTACTGGCACTTGATTTTATCTACTCTTGCTAAGACTTTACTTGAGTATGCAGCTGAATAGTTTAATTACAAAGGAATTTATTAGTTATCCAATATGATTAAATTATAAAATTTAAATGAAATAGAAAATTACAATCAAATAAATTAGCTTGATAGAAATAGATTATTTAGATATATTTTATTGAAATAATGACTAGAAATAGATAAATCTCTTGATTAAACAGACAAAATAAAAATCCCTTACTGTTTGCTATGTACAGTAAGGGATTTTTAGAATTTTGGCACGCCCACGGGGATTCGAACCCCGGTTGCCGCCGTGAAAGGGCAGTGTCCTAGGCCTCTAGACGATGGGCGCGTAACCGAAGCGCGAACTATACAGAAACCCTTTTCTTCTGTCAACGCCTTTACTGCATTTTTAAAGATGCTGCCGATTTCCGTATGTTATTTTCCCTGTATAATGCCGGTTTTAATAAAAAGGAAAACTCGCCATGTGGTTTAAGCAAATCAGTTTTTATCCGCTCAACAAAGACAAGTTGCCCGAATTGGAAGTCCTTGCCGACAAATTGGCGCAATCCGAATTTGCCCATTGTCAGGGTTTGGACTGGTTTAGCGAAGGCTTTGCCACGCCGGTTTCCTTTTCGCCCGAGCTGGTTTTCCCTGCCGATTACACTTGGCGCATTGCTTTGAAAAAAGAAGAAAAAGTCCTGCCTGCCGGCGTGATCCGCGATATTTTGGATGAAAAGGTTTTGGAAATCCAAAACAACGAAGCGCGCAATGTCGGCCGTAAGGAAAAACAAGAGCTGAAAGAACAGATTACTGACGACCTGCTGCCCCGCGCTTTTACGCGCAGCAGCCGCACACAGGCGATTTTCGACACGCGCCATGGTTATCTTTTGGTCAACAATGCCGCATCTGCCAAAGCGGAAAATATCCTGACCAAGCTGCGCGAAGCCTTGGGCGGTCTTGAGGCAGCCCTGCCCAACACCAAACAATCGCCCTCTTCCCTGATGACCAGCTGGCTGCTGCAAGGCCATTGCGCAGGCGGTTTTGAATTGGACAGCGATTGCGAACTCAAAGGCGTAGGCGATGTTGTTCCGGTCGTCAAAGTTTCCAAACAAGACCTGACCGCCGATGAAGTGGTACAACACGTCAAAAACGGCAAAACCGTTACCCAGCTGGGCTTGGTATGGCGCGAACAAATCGCGTTCATCCTCACCCAAGACTTTACGCTCAAACGCATCCAGTATCTGGACGTTTTGCAAGAAGAAGCCGAAAGCAACGGCGACGATGCCGCCGGCCTCGCCTTTGCCTCGCAAATCCTGATGACCGAAGCCATCAGCACCATGTTGGAAGAACTGGTTTCTTATTTGGGCGGCTGGCAAGAATAATTTTTCAGACGGCCTTTTGATTGGGAAATATCAAAGGCCGTCTGAAATATAAATAGAAGTATCAGAAAGGATGTCATGATGTTGGGCGCAGTCATTGGCGATATTGCCGGATCACGATTCGAGTTTGACAACTACCGTCACACTGATTTTGATATTTTCAGCCCCGACAGCGACTTTACCGATGACACGATTTGCACTGTTGCCATTGCCGATTGGGTTTTACAAGGCTGCAACGATAATTTGTCCTCTATTTTGCAAGGCTGGTGTAGGACATATCCCTGTCCGAAAGGCGCATATGGCGGCCGCTTCTCACAATGGATAGAATGGAAAGATCCAGAACCTTATAATAGCTGGGGCAACGGATCGGCCATGCGTGTTTCGGCCGTTGGTTGGGCATTTGCCACATTGGAAGAAACCCTGCATTTTGCCAAACAATCCGCCACCGTAACGCACAACCACCCGGAAGGCATTAAAGGCGCGCAAGCCGTAGCCGCCACCATCTTTTGGGCGCGTACCGGCATGGGCAAAGCGCAAATCAAAGAAAACATTACACGACAATTCGGCTACGACTTGAGCCAAAGTTGCGACCAAATCCGCCCGCATTATCATTTCAACGAAAGCTGTCAGGAAACCGTACCTCAAGCGATTACCGCCTTTCTTGAAAGTGATGATTTTGAACACGCCATCCAACTGGCAGTTTCCCTGGGGGGAGACAGCGATACCTTGGCGGCCATTACCGGCAGTATTGCCGAAGCCTACTACGGTATCCCTACGGCCATGCGCGAACACGCTTTAGCCATATTGCCACGCCGTATTGCTGAAACCCTGCTGACTTTTGAATCCCAATATCAGGCCGTCTGAAACCGCCTGCAAAAAGGAATAATAATGATGAAATACCTCGCCCTACTCCCCATCGCCTTCATGCTGGGTACGCCTGCCATTGCCGAAACCATCAATCCTTATCAGGAAAAAGGTTGCGCTTATGATGGCGATGTCGGCAAAGACGGCAAACCGTCCGGTAAAGGTACATGGAAATGCCAAGACGGCCGCAGCTATGTCGGCACATTTAAAAACGGCAAATTTGACGGCAAAGGCGCATATACCGTTTCCGGCAACGGCGAAACCTTTATCGAACCTTTCTCCTCCAATAGCGCCAAATTACGCAATATGACGCTGGAAGGCATGTTCAAAAAAGGCAAGGCACACGGAAACTTTACCGCCTCTCAAAACGGCACACCCGTCTTCATCATGAAATGCGAAGACGGTATGATTAAAGAAGTCAAACTGCCTAAGAAATCTACTTCCAAAACCAAATAAACAGCCTTTCAGACGGCCTCATCCATATTTCAGGCCGTCTGAAACATCAATTAACAAGCCTGCCTAAAGGCTGTTGTGTTGATTTTAAAGAATTTCCAAACAACCCTTACCCCAGGACAACCACCATGAGCATTAAATCCGACAAATGGATACGCCGCATGGCCGAAGAACACGGCATGATTGAGCCGTTCGAGCCCAACCAAATCAAAGAGGCCAACGGCCAACGCATCATTTCCTACGGCACATCCAGCTACGGCTACGACATCCGTTGTGCCAATGAATTTAAAATCTTTACCAATATCAACAGCACCATCGTCGACCCGAAAAACTTCGACCCGAAAAACTTCGTTACAGTCGAAGACGACTGTTGCATCATTCCGCCCAACTCCTTTGCACTGGCGCGCACAGTCGAATATTTCCGCATCCCGCGCAACGTCCTGACCGTCTGCCTGGGCAAATCCACTTACGCACGCTGCGGTATTATCGTCAACGTTACCCCGTTCGAGCCCGAGTGGGAAGGCTACGTTACGCTTGAGTTTTCCAACACCACCCCCCTGCCTGCCAAAATCTACGCCGGCGAAGGCGTGGCCCAAGTCTTGTTCTTTGAGAGCGATGAAATCTGCGAAACTTCATACAAAGACCGCAACGGCAAATACATGGGACAAACCGGTGTTACCCTGCCTAAGACCTAATGTATAAAATAAAAAAAGGCCGTCTGAAGTTTCAGACGGCCTTTTATCATTTCATTTAGAAACGGCGTTTCAGCTTACAAGCCTGCAAGATATGAACGGCGAGTTCTTCCACAGATTTATCCGTTGTATTGGTAAACGGCACTCCGTGGCGCTTGAACATATTTTGCGCATCGGCAATCTCACTGCGGCAAGTATCGATTTTGGCATAGGTCGAATTAGGACGGCGTTCCTGACGGATAGCCTGCAGACGCTCAGGCTGAATGGTTAAGCCGAACAGCTTGTCTTTATAAGGTTTGACCATACGCGGCAAATCGGTCGATTCCAAATCATCGGGAATCAATGGATAGTTTGCGGCGCGGATACCGTATTGCAGAGCCAGATAGAGACAAGTCGGCGTTTTGCCCGAACGGGACACGCCCATCAAAATCACATCCGCTTCTTGTAGGTTTTTATCGCTGACACCGTCATCATGGCTGAGCGAGAAGTTCACTGCTTCCATACGCGCATCATAACGCTTGGTATTACCGATACTATGATGGCCTCGCTCGGCAATCGTTGCTTCAACATTCAATTCTTTTTCCAGCAAACCCAAGAACGTTTCAAAGAAATCAATATGGAATGCATTGGATTTTTTGATGATTTCACGGATTGCATCATTTACCACGCTGACAAAAGCAATCGGACGATCGCCAAACTGTTCGGCTGTCTTATTGACCTCATCCACTACAGCCAACGCTTTTTCAGACGTATCGATAAATGGATAAACATGGCGCTTGAACTCGACATTGCCGAATTGGTTCAACAGGGCTTCACCGATATTTTCAGCGGTCAGACCAGTGCGGTCGGAAATATAGAAGACTTGGCGTGGAGCAGTCATAATGAATCCTTCAGAGGGTAACGTTTCAGACGGCAATCATAGCAGTTACAGCCTTTGCAATAAAGCGATTCCCGGTAGATTACACAGGATTACAACAAATTTAAACAAATTTTAAATTAGAATAAAATTTTATTTTTCCAGATTTATTGGAATTTTATTCTAAATTTGTAAAGTAAATTTCGATTCTTAAATTTATTAACTTATTTTGTTTCCCATATTTAACAAGAAGATAACACGTAAAAACATGAATCTGATATTCATATTTCAGAAGGTTACACGCCTGAAAAGTACAATATCGCAGACGAATTTGTGATTTTTAAAAAGATAAAACACATGACAGCCATCAAACGAATGGCTACAATAAGCAGGCGGATTTGTTTCTTTTTTAACATTTTTGGATTGGATTGGACACACAAATGGCCGAAAACTACGTTATTTGGTTTGAAAACCTGCGTATGACTGACGTTGAGCGAGTGGGCGGTAAAAATGCCTCTTTGGGCGAAATGATCAGCCAACTGACTGAAAAAGGCGTGCGCGTTCCCGGCGGTTTTGCAACCACAGCCGAAGCTTATCGTGCTTTCCTGGCTCACAATGGTCTGAGCGAGCGTATTTCCGAAGCCCTGAAACAACTGGATGTTGAAGACGTTGCCGAATTGGCACGCGTGGGTAAAGAAATCCGTCAATGGATTTTGGATACTCCGTTCCCTGAGCAGCTGGATGCTGAAATCGAAACAGCTTGGAACAAAATGGTTGCCGATGCCGGCGGTGCGGACATTTCCGTTGCCGTACGTTCTTCCGCAACAGCAGAAGACTTGCCGGACGCTTCTTTCGCCGGCCAACAAGAAACCTTCCTGAACATCAACGGCTTGGATAACGTTAAAGAAGCAATGCGCCATGTATTCGCTTCCCTGTACAACGACCGTGCCATTTCTTACCGTGTCCACAAAGGCTTCGAACACGACATCGTTGCCCTTTCTGCCGGCGTACAACGCATGGTGCGCTCTGACAGTGGTGCTTCCGGTGTGATGTTTACCATCGATACCGAATCCGGTTATGACCAAGTCGTTTTCGTTACCTCTTCTTACGGCCTGGGCGAAAACGTCGTACAAGGTGCGGTAAACCCTGACGAATTCTATGTATTCAAACCTACTTTGAAAGCAGGAAAACCGGCTATCCTGCGCAAAACCATGGGTTCGAAACAAATTAAAATGATCTTTACCGACAAAGCCGAAGCCGGTAAATCTGTAACCAACGTTGATGTGCCTGCAGAAGACCGTCAACGCTTCTCCATTACCGACGCCGAAGTAACCGAGTTGGCTCATTACGCGCTGACCATCGAAAAACACTACGGCCGCCCAATGGACATCGAATGGGGCCGCGACGGCTTGGATGGTAAACTCTACATCCTGCAAGCGCGCCCTGAAACCGTGAAATCTCAAGAAGACGGCAGCCGCAACCTGCGCCGCTTCTCTATCAACGGCGAAAAAGTGGTCTTGTGCGAAGGCCGAGCCATCGGTCAAAAAGTCGGCCAAGGCAAAGTACGCCTGGTGAAAGATGCTTCCGAGATGGATTCCGTTGAAGCAGGCGACGTACTCGTTACCGACATGACCGACCCGGATTGGGAACCGGTAATGAAACGTGCTTCTGCCATCGTTACCAACCGTGGCGGCCGTACCTGCCACGCAGCGATTATCGCGCGTGAATTGGGTATTCCGGCTGTTGTAGGTTGTGGCGACGCTACCGATCTGCTGTCCGAAGGTCAAGAAGTTACCGTATCTTGTGCCGAAGGCGATACCGGCTTCATCTACTCCGGCTTGCTGGACGTACAAATTACCGATGTTGCTTTGGACAACATGCCTAAAGCGCCTGTAAAAGTAATGATGAACGTTGGTAACCCTGAATTGGCATTCAGCTTCGCCAATCTGCCTAGCGAAGGTATCGGCTTGGCGCGTATGGAATTCATCATCAACCGTCAAATCGGTATCCACCCTAAAGCCTTGTTGGAATTTGACAAACAAGACGACGAGTTGAAAGCGGAAATTACCCGCCGCATCGCCGGCTACGCTTCTCCTGTCGACTTTTATGTCGATAAAATTGCGGAAGGTGTGGCAACTTTGGCTGCTTCGGTTTATCCACGCAAAACCATCGTCCGTATGTCTGACTTCAAATCCAACGAGTACGCTAACTTGGTGGGTGGCAGTATCTACGAACCGCACGAAGAAAACCCAATGTTGGGTTTCCGCGGTGCAGCGCGTTATGTAGCCGATAACTTCAAAGACTGCTTCGCACTCGAGTGTAAAGCCTTGAAACGCGTTCGCGATGAAATGGGTTTGACCAACGTCGAAATCATGATTCCATTCGTTCGTACTTTGGGTGAAGCAGAAGCTGTTGTTAAAGCCCTGAAAGAAAACGGTTTGGAACGCGGCAAAAACGGCCTGCGCCTAATCATGATGTGCGAGTTGCCAAGCAACGCCGTATTGGCAGAACAATTCCTGCAATACTTCGACGGCTTCTCCATCGGCTCTAACGACATGACCCAGCTGACCCTCGGCCTCGACCGTGACAGTGGCTTGGTATCTGACTCCTTCGACGAGCGCAACCCTGCCGTTAAAGTGATGTTGCACTTGGCAATCTCTGCCTGCCGCAAACAAAACAAATACGTCGGCATTTGTGGTCAAGGCCCATCAGACCATCCGGACTTTGCCAAATGGCTGGTTGAAGAAGGTATCGAGAGCGTATCTCTCAACCCTGATACCGTCATTGAAACCTGGCTGTATCTGGCTAACGAATTGAACAAATAAGTTCGATGAGACAAAAATCCCCTGCCCGTTTATCCCGGCAGGGGATTTTTATTGCCTTATTCAATGCCGTCTGAAAAAACTTTCACTTTCTTTTACCTTATCGAAAAAATCCTTTATCATCAAAATGATAAAAAAATATGCAGCCATATCCACAAATTTTCAATGTTAATATACTGCCTTTCTGTATTTTACCCCATGCCTTTTGAGTGAACCTTTTTTCACTCTTCCTATCTATCATACACAGCATAACGATACATTTTGAAATATCCCATGAATACAAACTTTATTTCTACCTTTCAGACGGCCTTGAAACGTCTGGCACTCATCAGCGTCATTGCCATCTTGGCAGCCTGCGCCGGCAACAATACCTCTTCCAACCGTGCCGTACCTGACGGCTACTACAAAGTCCGCCCTGGCGATACCCTGACCCAAATCGCCAAACGCTACGGACAAAATGTCAACACACTGGTTGCATGGAATAACCTTCCCAACGCCTCACAAATCGAAGTCGGCCAAGTATTGCGCGTCCACCGTCATGTCGCCCCACGCAGCACTGCAACGCAGCAACGTCAAACCACTGCCGTTACCCCGATCAACCAATTGAACCTGCAATGGCCGACCGATAACGCTTCATCCTCCATTATCCAAAGCTACAACGGCACCACCAGCAAAGGCATAGATATTGCAGGCACACAAGGCCAACAAATCCGCTCCGCCGCAGCCGGTACCGTCATCTACGCTGGCGAAGAAGTCCGCGGCTATGGCAAGCTGATTTTGATCAGCCACAATGACTACACCATTACCGCCTACGCCCACAACGACACGCTTTTGGTACAAAAAGATCAAAAAGTCCAAGCAGGCCAAGTTATCGCCACCATGGGCAGCAGCGATTCAGACAGTGTCAAGCTGCATTTTGAAGTTCGTCTAAACGGCAAAGCAGTTGATCCTCTGCCTTATTTGACCAGAACAAATTAATACCTCAATCAAAAGGCCGTCTGAAACAAAATTATTTCAGACGGCCTTTTGATTTGTCTTACCATAACACCCATTTCAAAAAAGTATTTACCAAATTAACTTATGTTGATTGAGTGAAAACGCCGTTATACAATGACAACTCTTTTTAACATTCTATTTTAGGTACCCTACTATGTCTCCTAACCGCATCCTTGCAACCGCATTCTTGTTTGCTTCTGCATTTGCCAGCGCAGATGTCCATATTGATGAAAGCATTCCTTACCGCGACAAAGAAGAAATCGATACCCGTATCGTTTCTGAATGTTTAGAAGTGGGCAGCATTATGTCCAAATCTTTGCAAGAAACTGCAGCCAAAAGTGATGTAACTGTTGTCCGTGACGGTAAAAAACAAGGAACATACGCAGATATCTCCATCACTTCCGCCATGAGCGCAGGCGTAGCCTTTGTCGGCCATGCCAAAAGTATTACAGCCGTTGCCACTTTGTATGTTGATGGCGAAGAAGTCAATAAAAAAACCTTCACCCGCAATTCTTCCGGTGGCATGCTCGGTGTTTATAAAAGCTCTTGTGCAGTCTTAAATCGCACTTCTAAAGTCTTAGGTTCAGATATTGCCCAATGGATTGTTAGCGAACAAAAAAACGCTCAAGACAAATAAAACCCCAATTTGATAAAGGCCGTCTGAAAACCGTATTTCAGACGGCCTTTATATTCTCTATTTCTCTAGAAACAAAGAAATAAATTATCCATTAATCATTATCAGAAATAGAGAATTTTATTTCTAACGCCCTTGATTTTAGAATACCTACCCTCAATTATTAACACCATAAGAATTTTGTATATTAGCAGTCAAAGGAATAACATGGCAGAAAAAAACTATTATGAAATACTGGGCGTTGCCAAAGATGCGGATGAGGCCGAAATCAAAAAAGCCTACCGAAAACTGGTGCGCAAATACCACCCCGATGTCAGCAAAGAACCTGACGCAGCCGAACGTACGGTAGAAATCAACCGTGCCTACGAAACGCTTTCCGACAAAGAAAAGCGGGCCGAATACGATGAAATGTTGGCTAATCCTTATGGACGCAGCACCAGAGGCAATCCGTTTGGTCAAGGAAGCAATCCTTTTGGCAATGGATTCAATGGTGGTGGCTTCCGCTATGAACGTCATGAAGGCGAGCCGTTCGGAGCGGGAGACTTCAATTTTGAAGATCTATTTTCATCATTCCGCCAATCCCACACTCGTTCCGAGCAACCCTACGGCCCAATAAAAGGCGAGGATCAACATGCTGAATTGAGTATTGATATTTACGCAGCGTATGTTGGCGCAGAACGTAGCATGACTTTGAATGTGCCGACTCTAGACGAACACGGACGTGCGGTTTATCAAAATAAAACCCTCAACGTCAAAATTCCCAAAGGTATTGCAGAAGGCCAACAAATCCGTTTGGCCGGTCAAGGTTTACCGGGATACAACGGCGGGGAAAACGGTGACTTGTACTTAAAAATCAAGTTCCACGACCAACCTGATTTATATGTTAAAAACAGGAAAGACGTATATCAAACAATAGATGTCAAACCTTGGGAAGCCGTATTGGGCGGCAAAATCATCGTCCCTACCGCTTCAGGCCGCTTACAGGTCAATCTGCCTGCCAACAGCCAAAGCGGTAAAAGCATCCGCCTCAAAGGCAAAGGTATTCCTGCAAAAGAAGCCGGAGACCTTTATCTTAATATCCGCATTAATGTTCCGCCAGTAGAGAGCGAGGCCGACCGTGCCGCATGGGAAAAATTAACCGAACACTTTGCTGCAAAACAAGCATAAGAGAAAGGATAAATTATGATTCAGTCCTCCGATATTACCCTTACTTTTGAAGAAATCGTTGCCGCCAGCCGCTGCCGTCGCGATTGGCTGTTGGAACTTATAGCAGAAGACATCATCAGCATCGATGGCGCGCCCGAAAAAAGCACCTTCAGTGGTTTTCATCTTGCCCGCATCCGTCGCGCACAACGCTTAAGCCGTGATTTTGAGGCCGGCATTCCCGCATTGGGGCTGATTATGCGGCTGTTAGACGAGGTGGAAGAACTCAGAAAAATACAGCGTCCGCTGGTACTACTCGAAGAAGAGTAAATATCGACAAGTTGTTCGATTAAATATTGATGACAAGAAAAAGTTTTTGATGTTTATTGATATTCTATAATAAAAGGCCGTCTGAAAGTATTTTCAGACGGCCTTTTATTATGGACAAACTCAAAACCTATCGGTATTTTCAACAGGTTCGTAACAGATTATTGACTACGTTTGATGATCAGCTTGTCTTGGGTAATTTCGGCATTGAGCGCAGTTGCTATTTCCTTAACTGTACTCTCCAAATCACTTTCTTTGATAGTGGCGTCGTATTGAGAAGCCAGTTTTAGCACTTCACTGATGAAGGTTTTATCGACTTCCGCATTGACGTTGTACTTCAGCTTATTGATGATATCTTGTCCTAACTGTTCGTCATTCTTATATTCGATAGGCGGAAGTGTGGCGTCTACATCAGCTTTGACGGCACTGTTGTTCAAGTAAATTTGATTGCCTTTTGAGTCGAATTTGATACCGCTTTTGAAAACGGTTTTTGCGACTTCCATCAGTTCTTTTTGTGTTTCGGGGCTGTTCATATCAACACATTCTTGACCTTGTCGCTTGAAGAAGCTGTTGAGACGGTCGATACTTTCACCATTGACATCATGGAGATTGACGTTGTAATTGATGCGGTCGAAGTTAATGTCGTTTATACGGAGATTTTCGATGGCACTCTTCCCTCCCATGGAGTATTTATTGTCTTTGGCAGTCTGTTTGCCCTCTGCTTTGATTTTGTCAACTGAGAAATCAAAATTTGAGTTGTCCATTTTGAATGTGACAGAGTCTAGACTGAAGATAGAAGTGCCATTGCGCATGGCAGTGGTTTCACCTTTTTCCATATCAGTCTGATATTTAACGTTTTTTAAATTAAATTTAAATCCTGGGTTGTCAGGTTTATCAGAGGCCGAGATAGTGATGTTAGGCCATTCGAAATTGAAATTATCGAGATGGTATTGATGGTCCGATTTGTGTCCCTTGACAGCTAAAGTTGCCGTTTCCCATTTGGTTTCAATAGAGTCGATAGTTCGTGAACCTGCAGGGACGGTCAGTTTACTGGCTAATTCACCGCCCCATGAAAGCTCGGTATTGCCGTCCAACTGAAATATTTCTTTATTATCCATTCCAATCACATAGAGTTTGGTTTGGATAGTGTAGCCGCTCAAAACACGGGTAATGGTGTCTTCACCGCGCAACGAGAATTTTTCGCTCTGATTGCACAGATCGGGAATGATATCGCCTTTCCATGAAACTTTGCCAGAAGTGAGTCCCATGTCAAATTTATCCAAAGTAATTTTCACGCGCTTATCTGCGTCGGGATTATTTTGGAGATAGTATTCTTGTTTCAATTTATTGTCGGCATAAATGCCCCCACCGACAGTTGCTCCTCCCAATGCGGCAATGCCGACTACTGTCGCGATGATGCTTTTTTTCATGTTTTATCCTCAAGCAGATGGTAAAAATATAATGGATAGATTGAAATAGTGCTGATTCGAATCAGCTTGTGTGACAAAGCTCAGTATAAAAAGTGTCTTTCCGTAGAACTTAAATTACGGCTACGGCGTATGCCGAGTCGAGATTTAACGAAAACTGAAGTAACTGACTATATTTGCTTATGCCGATTTTTAAAATGCCAACATTATAATACAAAAAGGTCGTCTGAAATTTTTCAGACGACCTTTTTCCAACCATTTAAGCTATCAGCAACAGCGTCCGCCGTTGCTGCCGCAACGGCGTTTGCGGCAGTAGTCTTGGAATTGCAGCTCGGTCATGACCGGCGCGTTGGGATTATGTCTGCGTTGACGGGCAACGTAGTTTTCATAATCTGGGACACCGGCCATCAAGTTTGCTGTCAGCTTGATGGTTTTCCACCAAGATGCAAGCTTATGCTTCATTCTGAGCCTCCGGCTGTTTACCGTCGCGGTACACTGCTGGAATTTCTTTAGCAGTTGGCCAGCCGACTTTGCGGGCTTTCATGGCGGTACGGAAACCGTACACGGCGACAATCACGACAACTGCCAGGAACAAAGCGGTCAAACCGGCATTGATTTGGTCGTTGAAGATGATTTGTGACATTTCGCCAATGTCTTTAGCTGGAGCAAGAACTTCGCCTGAAGCCAAGGCATCGCGGTATTTGCCTGCGTGAGCCAAGAAGCTGACGCGCGGATCGCTGTGGAACAGTTTTTGCAAACCGGCATAGCAGGTGACAAACAATACGCCGACAGCAGGAACCAAGGTTACCCAAACATAGCGGTCGCGTTTCATTTTCACCAATACGACGGTACACATAATCAACGCTACGCCTGCCAGCATTTGGTTGGCAATACCGAACAACGGCCAGAGCGAGTTGATACCACCCAGAGGGTCGGTTACGCCGGTATAGAGGAAGTAACCCCACAATGCCACGGCCAAGAATGTTGCAACCAAGTTGGCAGGGATAGAGTCGGTGTTACCGAATGGTTTGTAGAAGATACTGCCCAAGTCTTGAATCATGAAACGGGCAACGCGTGTACCCGCGTCAACCGCAGTCAAAATGAACAAGGCTTCAAACAGCAAGGCAAAGTGATACCAGAACGCCATCATGGCTTCGCCCGGAATCAGACGGCTCATGATGTGTGCCATACCGACTGCGAGGGTTGGTGCGCCACCTGCACGAGACAGAATGGTGTTTTCGCCCACTTCTTTAGCAGTGTGTAACAAGGTTGCGGCATCAACAGAGAAGTTCAGTTTAGTGGTGATGACTTCGGCAGCAGTGTTGGCATCCGTACCAATCAGCGCGGCCGGGCTGTTCATCGCGAAGTACACGCCTGGATCAAGCGAAGCGGCGGCAGCCAGAGCCATAATGGCCACAAAGCTTTCCATAATCATGCCGCCGTAACCGATCATGCGGACGTGGGTTTCGTTTTCCACCATTTTTGGCGTGGTACCTGAAGAAATCAGCGCATGGAAGCCTGAAACCGCACCACAAGCAATGGTAATGAACAAGAATGGGAACAATGCACCTGAGAATACCGGGCCTGAACCATCGATAAAGTGGGTAACCGCAGGCATTTGCAGGGTTGGGTTAACAATAACGATACCCAAAGCCAAAGCTGCAATCGTACCGATTTTCAGGAAGGTAGACAGATAGTCGCGCGGAGTCAGCAAGAGCCAAACCGGCAATACGGAAGCCACGAAACCGTAAATCATAATCGCCCAAGTCAGCTGAATGCCGTCAAGGTCGAACCAGTGACCGAAGGAGCTATGGGCAACATCTTCACCATAAATCACGGCCAACATCAGCAAAATAAAACCGACTATGGAAATCTCACCAATTTTGCCCGGACGGATATAACGGGTGTAGATACCCATAAACAGGGCAATCGGCATGGTTGCTGCGATGGTGAACGTACCCCAAGGGCTGTGAACCAACGCTTTCACAACAATCAGCGCCAACACCGCCATAATGATGACCATAATCATCAAAATACCGATGGATGCAATCACGCCCGGAACGGTACCGAGTTCTTGTTTCACGATATCGCCCAAAGACTTACCGTCGCGGCGCATAGAAACAAACAGTACCATCATATCCTGTACGGCACCGGCAAACACCACGCCGAAGATAATCCACAAAGTACCGGGCAGATAACCCATTTGCGCTGCCAATACAGGACCAACCAAAGGGCCTGCGCCGGCAATAGCGGCAAAGTGGTGGCCGAACAGTACGCCTTTATGTGTCGGCACATAGTCCAAGCCGTCATTGTGGCGTTCTGCCGGAGTCAGACGGTTAGGATCAAGCTGCATCACACGATTGGCAATGTAAAGACTGTAAAAACGGTAGGCAATGCAGTATACCGAAATGGCGGCCGTAACCATCCAAATCGCACTGACATGCTCGTCACGGCTGAGAGCTAAAGTGGTAAAGGAGGCCAAGCCCACCAAAACCACAATGCCCCAGATCAAAAATGATTTGAGCGATTTCATTAATTTATCCTTAAAACGTGATGCACCAAGGCTTGCTTTAGCGGCAAACTGCCTTAATGCGCTTCAGAACGACTAATCATTATAGTCTTCATGATTTTATGAGTAAAATGTCATTTCAACCCAAATTCGACTGAAAACAAAATGATTAGTTCGTTCGTAAGGTTAACACAAACAGACAATACACCCTTTAGTTTTTACTTTAAAACTAAAAATTTCTTAGCATATTGCAAATGAAAGGCCGTCTGAAAACCCAAATCTTCAGTTTTCAGACGGCCTGACAAACGGGCAATGCTATAATCCGACATTCCCATTTCTCTATATTGCCATACCATGCAAAACAACGATTCCGAAACCATGCGCCTCTCCAAACGCATGGCGCAATTAGGCTTATGCTCGCGCCGCGAGGCAGACAGCTACATCGAGCAAGGCTGGGTCAAAGTCAACGGACAAACCGCCGTACTCGGTCAAAAAGTCACCGAGCGCGACCGCATCGACCTCAACAAACAAGCCCATGAAAAACAAGCCGCGCGCGTAACCATCCTGCTGAATAAACCCGTCGGCTACGTCAGCGCGCAGGCAGAAAAAGGCTATAAATCCGCCGCCGAACTCATTACCGCCGAAAACCATTGGGAAGGCGACGACAGCCGTATCCCTTTCAGCGAAAAACACAAATTCGGTTTAGCCCCTGCCGGCCGCCTGGATATCGACTCCGTCGGATTGTTGGTACTCACTCAAGACGGCCGCATCGCCAAACAGCTGATTGGCGAAAACAGCAGCAGCGAAAAAGAATACCTCGTCCGCGTCCGCGGCAAGCTGGACGACAAAGGCCTTGCCCTGCTCAACCACGGCTTGAGTTTGGACGGAGAAAAATTGCGCCCCGCCAAAGTTGAATGGCAAAACGAAGACCAGTTGCGCTTTATTTTGCGACAAGGCAAAAAACGCCAAATCCGCCGTATGTGCGAACTGGTCGGCCTGCGCGTCGTCGGTTTGAAACGCATCCGTATGGGCAAAGTCAAACTCGGCAGACTGCCGCCGGGAAAATGGCGTTATTTACGCGCTGACGAATCGTTTTAATTGCAGATAACAAAAAGGCCGTCTGAACACACATTTCAGACGGCCTGATCTTTTATTACTGCTTATTCGATATAAGTAAACTTCGCACGTTTGATATTGCAGAGGATTTCGTACGGAATCATACCGGCAACTTCGGAAACTTCATTAATATTAATCACATCACCCCAAAGCTCGACTTCCGCGCCCAAGCCCTCTTTCGAGGCTTCCAGTTCAACCGTAATCATATCCATAGATACCCTGCCGATAATACGGCTGCGTTTGCCATCCACGGCCACAGGGGAATTAGTAGAAGCGCGACGCGGATAACCGTCGGCATAGCCGCAGGCAATCAAACCGACACGGGTAGATTTGCTGGTGTAGAACGTTGCGCCGTAACCAATCGGAGAATGCGGTTGCAACACGCGCTCGCCGAAAACACGGGAAGTCAGGCGCATAACAGGTTTCAAACGCTCATCCACGCCGCCGAAAGGCGAAATACCATACAAGGCCAGACCGGCACGTCCCCAATCGCGACGGGCTTCAGGCACGTTCAAAATCGCGGCGGAATTCGCCAAGCTCTCTTCGCCTTCCAAACCCTCACACGCCAAATCAAACGCTTCAAGCTGCATTTCGGTCATGCCGTTTTCAGGCTCGTCCGCGCAGGCAAAATGGCTGAATTTCACAATATTTTCAACCGATTCGGATTGTTTCAATGCAGTATAGGCCGCAGCGTAGTTATGTGGAAAGAAACCGGCACGGTGCATACCCGAGTCCATTTTCAGCCATACAGTTGTCGGATGTTGCCACTCATGATGTACAAACGCCTCCAACTGCCATTGGCTACCGATTGCCGGCCACAAATCATAACGGTCAACATCCGCATACTCCGCATCCTCAAATACGCCTTCCAACAAAACAATCGGATTTTTAATGCCGTTTTGACGCAGTTCCACGCCTTCATCTACCGTTGCTACCGCAAAGCCGTCGGCAATATCTGCCAACGCGTGTGCACATCTGACCGCGCCATGCCCGTAAGCATCGGCCTTAATCACAGCCAACAATTTATTGCCGTGCAACTCTTTGAGAAAACGATAATTTTGACGTAAATTATCCAAACGGATTTGCGCATTGAGCGGACGCATAATGTATTCCTCTTATCGGCATTCCGTTTCAGACGGCCTGCCCCATTACTTTGAAGTAAATATTATAGGTCAAAAACTACACAGGATTCCATGAAATCCACAAGAATAATCTATTCATAATTTAGACCTCATGCGCGCCTTTAGGCATTTATGCTTCTTCTCAGCCTGTTTTAAGGTTATGATTCAATCCAAATGAAAACGACAGACATCAAGGCCATGAAAGAACTCGACAAAACCGACTTAAAAATTCTCAAGCTCCTACAACAAAACGCACGTATCCCCATGACCGAATTGGCTGAAAAAGTCGGCCTCTCCACCACGCCGGTAACCGAACGCGTCCGCCGCTTGGAACGCGACAACCTTATTACCGGCTATCACGCCCATCTGAATCCTCATGCTTTAGGTCAAAGCCTCTTGGTCTTTGTCGAGCTGAAACTGCGCTCCAAATCCGGCAATATTTTTGAAGACTTCAAACGCGAAGTGCTGAAAATTCCGCAAATTTTGGAATGCCACTTGGTCTCCGGCGAATACGACTACCTTATCAAAGTCCGCCTGCCCAATATGTCCGCCTATCGCGATATGCTCGGCAATATCCTGCTGCAACTGCCGGCTGCGTCCGAAAGCCGCAGCTATGTTGTCATGGAAGAAGTCAAAGAAGAAGTAGTATTAGACATCTAATTCTATTCAACCAATAAAGGCCTCCTGAAAGATTACAACATTCAGACGGCCTTTATTTTAAATAGGCAAAAAAAAATGCACACATTCGACAGAATGTGTGCCAAGTCTACAAAGGAGAAATAGAGGAGAAACTATTAACTGACTACTCGAACCAGCTAACGAAACGAATTATGCAACAAGAGATTCAACCGCGCAAGTATTTTTCTTGTAAAGTTTCTTAATTATTCAATTTACAAATTTTAAATGTAATCATGTTTCAATATAGATAAAAAAATGCGCATACCGTCTCGATATGCGCCAAGTCTACAAAGGAGAAATAGAGGAGAAAAATCAAGCTGCATCAAGCAACTCAACGGCGCGAATTATCCTAGCCTTCTACCCCCCTGTCAACTGTTTTCCTGCCTATTTTCAAGTATTTTGCTAAAAAACAACAAATCCGCTATTCCCCTCTTTTTCTTGCTATTTTCGCCCATATATAAAGAGAATTTAGGGCCGTCTGAAACATATATTGCCACTAAAGATAAACGGCTCCATACTCACACATTCATCGTCCATATCAACCCAACCCAAAGACCATGACCACCCCACTCTCCCTTGCCGTTGTCGGCCATACCAACACAGGCAAAACCTCGCTCTTACGTACGCTTTTGCGCGACAGCACCTTCGGCGAAGTGAAAAACGCGCCATCCACCACGCGCCATGTCGAAGAAGCCCTTATCAACGACGGCAACGACAGCTTGGTTTACCTCTACGACACCCCCGGCCTTGAAGATGCCGGCGGCGTGTTGGACTGGCTGGAAACCCATACATCCGCACGCGATGACGGCATTGAGCGCATCCAGCAATTCCTCAGCAATCATGAAGCGCATCACGAGTTCAACCAAGAGGCCAAAGTGCTGCGCCAAGTCATGCAAAGCGATATGGCCATGTACGTCATCGATGCGCGGGAACCCGTCCTCGACAAATACAAAGACGAGCTGACCATTTTGTCTTGGTGCGCCAAGCCCATCATGCCCGTGTTCAACTTCACCCAAAATCAAGACCTGACCGCTTGGACCAATATGCTCGCCCGTCGAACCCTGCATGTTTACGCCGGTTTCGATACCGTTGCGTTCGACTTTGAAGGCGAAATCCGATTGTGGGAAAACCTTGCCACTATGTTACCTAAGCGCGACATCCTCGACCGCCTCATCAATATGCGCCGTCGCGAGTGGCAACGGCTGGATACGGAAGCACGCCGTGAAATTGCCGATTTTCTGCTGGATGCCGCCGCATTCACCCAAGAAATTGCCGAAAACGACGACCCAGCCCCGACTTTGGAAGTCATGCAATCGGAAATCCGCCAACTTGAGCGGCAAATGCAACAACGCCTGTTCACACTTTACCGCTTCTATCACGACGAAGTCGGCAGCGACAGCACATGGATGCCCAAAGCCTTCAAACAAGATCCGTTTGATAGCGAGTTGCTCAAACATTACGGCATCCGTACCGGTACCGGCGCAACCGCAGGCGCACTCATCGGCTTAGGTTTGGATATTGCCACGCTTGGCGGCTCGCTTGGTTTGGGTACCGCCATCGGCGGACTATTGGGCGGTATTTTGCCCAATGCCCAAGACATCACCGACAAAATCAACGGCCGACAAACCCTGCATATCGATCCGGAAACCCTTACCCTACTCGCCGCACGCGCACTGGATTTGTTGCACGTCTTGCAAACGCGCGGCCATGCGGCTCAATCGCATATTGAACTAAAAGAACGCAAAGCGCCATGGAATGCGGCCAAATTGCCAAGCGAACTCAACAAAGCGCGCAGCAACCGCAAATGGTCTTCGCTCAACACACACCAGCCCGAAGCCAGCCGTAACGAACGCGCAGCCTATGTCGCCACTTTAAGCGAGAAATTAAAAGCTTAGAATTGCCGCATAACAAAAAGGCCGTCTGAAACCCAAATGTTTCAGACGGCCTTTTAATCTTAGCAGGCAAATACTTATTCAGCAGCTTTGGTTTCGCGTTTCAAACCGCCGCCAAGTGCTTTATACAAGTCGGCAAGATTTTCCAAACGGGTCAGCTGATTGGCCAAAAGAGCAGTTTCTGCGCTGTAATTGCTGCGCTCGGCATCCAGCAAATCCAATGCACTGGATACACCATGTTTGTAGCGCAGGCTGATGAGGCGCAGGCTGTCGTTGTAGGCGCGGCTTTGTTTGCTCAAAGCGTCATAGCTTTTATCCAGCTGTTCGCGTGCTACCAACGCATTGGAAACGTCCTTGAATGCAGATTGAACAGCGGCTTCATAAGCAACGATTTGTGCTTGTTGGCGCAGTTTGGCTACGTCAAGATTGGCTTTGTTTGTGCCCCAGTCAAAGATAGGCAGAGTGATGGATGGTGCAAAAGCCCAAATACCTGTACCGCTCTTAAACAGGCCGCTCAACTCGCCGGAAGCCGTACCGACCGAACCGGTCAGGCTGATGCGTGGGAAGAAGGCAGCACGTGCCGCGCCGATATTGGCATTGGCTTGTTTGAGCGCGTGTTCGGCCGCGCGGATATCCGGACGGTTGAGCAGCACGTCCGAACTCAAACCGGCAGGCAGTTTGGTCAATTTGAACTGTTTGCTCAAAGGCAGACCGGCAGGCAAGTCTTCAGGCAAAGGTTGATTAATCAGCATAGCCAAGAAATTGCGCGCTTGCTCGCGGTTTTTCACCGCGGAAGCGTAATCGGCTTTGGCCGATTCAATCAACGCTTCCTGTTGGCGCAAATCAACGGCGGAAATCACACCGGCCTTATGGCGTAATTGCGAGAGCTTGTAAGTCGCTTCACGGGTTTGCAATACGCGTTGTGCCAATGCCATGGTTTCTTCGGCGTAGCGTTCGTTAAAGTAGGCTTTGGCAACGGTAGAAATCAAGGTCAGATGCGCGGCATCGCGGTTGGCGGCCACATTGAAATAACCTTGCAACGCGGCTTCGCTGGTACTGCGGACACGGCCGAAGAGGTCAAGTTCATAAGAGGCTGCGCCCAAACCCACGCTGTATTGGCTGCTGACGCTGCCGCCGCTCAAACTGCCTTGACGCGAACCTGTACCGCTGGCATTGACGGTTGGTAACAAATTATTACGCGCAATCATATATTGCTTGCGGTAGATTTCCGCATTCAGCGCGGCTGTACGCAAATCGGTATTGCGTTCCAATGCGATGTCGATCAGGCGGTGAAGGCGAGGATCGGCAAAGTAATCTTGCCAACCCAATTCGGCTGCACGGATACCGTCGTCAACAGTGTCGTATTTAAACGTATCGGCCACGGCAACTTGAGGCTGCTCATATTTCGGCATCATGGTACAGGCCGACAAAGCCACGGCGGCGGCAACGGCGGTCAGTACAGGTTTGAATGTAATCTTCTTCATTTTAGAATCCTTTAGCATTTTGAGGCCGTCTGAAAATTTTTCAGACGGCCTTTGCTTTAGTGCTTGTCTGAATCTTGTTTACCGTCTTCAATCATGCCGGCTTCAGCGGCGTGTTTGGCGGCCATCTCATGCTCGTGTGCGGTTTCTTTAAAGAATTTGCGCACAACCACATAGAACAAAGGCACAAGGAACACAGACAGAATCGTACCGATCAACATACCCCAGACCACGGTCGTACCAATCGCACGTTGGCTGGCGGAGCTGGCACCGCTGGCAACATAAAGCGGTACCACGCCCAAGATGAAGGCAAACGAAGTCATGATAATCGGACGGAAACGCAGGTGTGCGGCGGCAAGCGCAGCTTCAAGCGCGCTCTTGCCTTGCGCTTGCAGGTCTTTGGCAAATTCGATAATCAAAATCGCGTTTTTCGCACTCAAACCCATCACCGTAACGAAACCGACTTGGAAGTAGATATCGTTGGCGTATGCCGGAATACTGCCCAGCAGCGCTTCAAACATGTTGCGGCCGGTCACGCCCAATGCCGCGCCAATCAAGCCCAACGGAATCACAAGGATAACCGCCAACGGGATAGACCAGCTTTCGTACAAAGCAGCCAATACCAAGAATACAGCGGCAGCGGCCAATGCGTACAACATGACTGTTTGCGAGCTGCCTTTGGCCTCTTCACGAGACTGACCGCCCCATTCCAAACTGTAACCGCCGCCCATTTCATCAACCATTTGCTGTACCGCAGCCATGGCTTGACCGGAAGACACGCCATTAACAGGCGAGCCGGAAAGCTCCATTGCAGGATAACCATTGAAGCGGACGCTTTGTTCCATACCGTTTTCCCAAGAAACAGTAGCAATGGTAGAAAGCGGTACGGCAACACCGGATTTATTCGGCACGGTCAAGTTCAGAATATCGGCAGGCTGCATACGGGCACTCGCATCAGCTTGTACCATCACGCGTTGCAGACGGCCTTGATTCGGGAAGTCGTTTACATAAAACGAACCCAAAGAAGAAGCCAAAGCAGTACGGATGTCAGAGAACGAAATACCTTGTGCAGCTGCGGCAGAGCGATTGATGTCGATTTTCAACTGCGGCGCATCTTCCAAACCGCTCGCACGAACGGTACTTGGGTTAAACAAACCGCTTTTGCGCATTTTGTCAATCAGCTCATTGCGCTTGGCCAACAATGCAGCATGGCCGCTGTTGTTACGGTCTTGCAGGTAAATCGTCAAGCCGGAGCCTGTACCCAATTCCATAATGGCAGGAGGCACAATCGCCAAACCGAAACCGTCTTTCAGCGTAGCCATCATCATGCCGGTCAACTTACCGGAAATAGAAGTCGCATCGCTGCCCGGAGCAGTACGTTCGCTCCAGTCTTTCAGAATGACAAAGCCCAAAGCCATGTTTTGGCCGGAACCGCTAAAACTAAAGCCGGAAACGGTAACAATGTTCTCGATCTCAGGTACAGATTTCGCCAGTTGAGTGATTTGAGCCAAAGTTGCATCGGTACGCTCTTTGGTCGCGCCGGCAGGCAGCTGTACGCTCAACATCAAGTTACCTTGGTCTTCAGTCGGCAAGAAGGAAGTCGGCAGACGCATAAACAGGAATACGCCCACAACAGTCAAACCGATATAGACAACCATCATGCGCAAAGTCTTGCGCAAGACTTTGGCTACCCAGCCTTCGTAGCCGTGTGTCCAGTTGTCGAATTTCTTGTTAAACCAACCGAAGAAACCTTTTTTCTCTTCGTGATGACCATTCTGAATCGGCTTGAGCATGGTGGCACACAATGCCGGAGTCAGCGTCAAAGCAAGGAATGCGGAGAAGCCGATCGATGCCACCATGGTCAGGGCAAACTGTTTGTAAATGTTACCGGTTGCACCGCTAAACATTGCCAGCGGCACAAATACGGACATCAACACGGCAGTAATACCGATCACCGCGCCGGAAATCTGACTCATCGCTTTTTTGGTTGCAGCCTTAGGCGACAGACCTTCACTCGCCATAATACGCTCAACGTTTTCAACGACCACAATCGCGTCATCGACCACAATACCGATCACCAATACCATCGCAAACATGGTCAATACGTTAATCGACATACCCATGTATGAGATAAAGGCAAAACCGCCCAACAGGGAAATCGGTACAACAATGGTCGGAATCAGCGTATAGCGGATGTTTTGCAGGAAGAGATACATCACTAAGAATACCAATACGATGGCTTCCAAAAGCGTATGGATCACTTTCTCAATCGAAATTTCCACAAATTTGGAAGTATCGTAAGGAACTTTCCAGCTCATGCCGTCTGGAAAATACTTCTGCAAAACTGCCATTTTTTCTTTCACGGCAGTCGCCGTTGCCAAAGCGTTACCGCTGTTGGACAGCATCACTGCCATACCGGTGGTATTCACGCCGTTCAAACGTGTGGAAGTAGAATAGTCCTGCATACCCAAGCTGACTTTGGCAACGTCTTTCAGATAGACATTAGAACCATCGGTATTGGATACCAAAATGATGTTGCCAAACTCTTCAGCAGTGCTCAGCTGACCTTGAGCCGTCACAGTTGCTGAAATGGTCTGACCTGCAGCCGCCGGCAAAGAGCCGATAGAGCCTGCAGAAATTTGGATATTTTGAGTAGCCAGTGCGTTGGTTACCGTTGCAAAAGACAGGTTGTAGTTTTGCAGTTTTTTCGGGTCAACCCAAATACGCATGGCGCGTTGCGCACCAAACAATTGTACCTGCCCTACGCCGTCGATACGCTGCAGTTCAGGAATGATATTGCGCTGGGCGTAATCGTTCATTTCCTCAATGGATTGCTTTTCAGAAGAAAGCATGACCACTTGCAAGAAGTTGGAACGCGCTTTAGATACGGTTACACCATATTGCTGTACGGTAGACGGCAATGTGGACAACACTTCCGACAATTTGTTCTGCACGTCTACCTGCGCCAAATCTTCATTGGTTTCCGGTGTAAACGTCAGACTGACGCTGCCGCTGCCGCTGGAATTGGCAGAAGTCGTCATATAGTCCAAACCTTCCACACCGTACATATTACGTTCGATAACGGCCAGTACGCTGTCTTCCATTACCTGAGCAGAAGCGCCCGGATAAGTAGCGCGCAAAGTAATGGTCGGTGCAGCAACGGACGGATATTGGGAAATCGGCAGTTTTTGAATGCCGAAAATACCCGCTGCGATAATAAAAATCGCAATAACCCATGCAAAAATGGGGCGGTCAATAAAAAACTTAGACATTCATGCGTTCCTTATTTGGCTTCAGATGCAGCTTTAGCTTCAGGCTTGGCCTCGGATGCAGCCTGGCCGTCTGGAACTGCCGGTGTTGCTGCCGCAGCGCTTGCAGGTGGTGTCCATTCTTTCGGCGTTACCTTTTTAGCACCCGACATAGCGGCAATGCTGATGCCTTCGACAACCACTTTGTCGCCGTCTTTCAGGCCGTCTGTAATCACCCAATTAGTACCTTGCTGTTGGGCTACGGTCACGACACGCGCTTCCATTTCGCTCTTGTCATTCACCACCATCACAGTATCTTTTGTACCGCGGGTAACTGCTTGTTGCGGCACTACAAATGCATTATCAACAGCCACTTGCTCCATCAATACGCGTACATACAAGCCCGGCATCAAGATATTTCTGTCATTAGGAATGGCAGCGCGCAAGGTAATTTGACCGGTCGTTTCGTTAACAGTCGGATCTGCAAACAGCAGACGGCCTTTTTCAGGGTAAACCGTACCGTCGTCAAATTTGATGTCCACTGCAATCGCGCCGTTTGCCGCCAACAATTTGCCTTCGGCAACCTGTTGACGCAGTTTCATAACCTCACTGGCAGATTGGGTAACGTTGACATACATCGGATTGGTTTGTTGGATGGTGGCCAAAACGGTGGTATCGCCGGCATTCAACAGCGTACCTTCAGAAACTTTAGATTGACCGATAAAGCCGGAAATCGGCGCAGTAATGCGGGAGCGGTTCAGGCTGATACCGGCAGATTTGATGGCTGCTTGTGCAGATTTGACGCCTGCCTCGGCTGAGCGCTTGGCCGTTACGGCCGCATCATATTCTTGTTGGCTGATGGCATCGGCGGCAACCAACGGTTTGTAGCGGGCCAAGTCGGCATTCGCTTTGGCCAAAGTCGCTTGCGCACTCGCCAACTGGGCGCGTGCGCTTTCTAAATTTGCTTCATAAGTCGAGCTGTCGATTTGATACAAAGGCTGACCAGCTTGCACATAGCTGCCCTCTTGGAACAGGCGTTTTTGCAAAATACCGCCGACTTGGGCGCGGACTTCGGCAGTACGCAATGATTCCAGACGGCCCGGCAACTCGGTTGTCAATGCGACGGTTTCCGGATGCACAGTGACCACACGGACTTCAGGCGCAGGTTGTTTTTGCTGTTGCTGACTGCCTTGCGCCTGTTGGCCGGCTGCTTTTTCATCGCCTTTGCCGCAAGCGGAAAGCGCCAACGCAGTAGCTGCTGCAATTGCCGCAACACGCATCATTTTAGAAGCATAAAGAGCCATAATTTTCCTATCTCTATGATAAATAAGGGTTTGACTAATTAAAAATTGATTACTTTAATCTCATATTTCACAAACAGAAATTGCCTCCTTTTATGAAAAACAGGCTGATTATATAGTGTTGAGAAACACTATCAAGTATTGAATTAAATTATACATACATTCTTGCATGTTCAGAAGTAATTTTTTATAATCCGAACCATAAATTTACATTTCCTACAAAACAACTATGAGAAGAACCAAAACCGAAGCCTTAAAAACCAAAGAATATCTCATGCTTGCCGCATTGGATACGTTTTATCAGAAAGGCATTGCCCGCACCTCGCTTAACAAAATCGCCCAAGCCGCAGGCGTAACGCGCGGCGCGCTGTATTGGCATTTCAAAAACAAAGAAGATTTGTTTGACGCCCTGTTCCAACGGATTTGCGACGACATCGAAAGCTGCATAAAAGAAGACTCGAACAACAATAACGAACAGGCTTGGTCAAGCTTCCGCCTGACCCTGACCCGTTTTTTCGAGCGCCTGCAACACAACGATCTTCACTACAAATTCCACAGCATTTTATTTCTAAAATGCGAACACACCGAGCAAAATGAGGCGGTCATTGCCATCGCTAAAAAACACCAATCACTATGGCGTGAAAAAATCGTTGCCGTCCTGACCGATGCGGTACAACAAAAAGCCCTGGCGGATAACTTAGACATCGACATGGCGGTCATCTTCATCAAGTCTTCATTAGACGGCTTGATTTGGCGCTGGCTTTCTTCAGGTCAAGGCTTCGATTTGGCCCAAACCGCCTCCCGTATGAGTGAAATCATCATTGATACATTGGAAAACCATCCGCAATTAAGAAAACAATCATAAACATCAAAAATAAAAGGCCGTCTGAAACATTAAAAGTTTCAGACGGCCTTTCCATTCAAACCTGCTTAACGTGTTACCGGTTTATAACGGATACGTTTCGGTTTCGCGCCCTCTTCGCCCAAACGGCGTTTCTTGTCGGCTTCGTATTCCTGATAGTTGCCGTCAAAGAACACCCATTTAGAGTCGCCTTCACAAGCCAAAATATGCGTAGCGATACGGTCGAGGAACCAGCGGTCGTGCGAAATCACCATTACGCTGCCGGCAAATTCCAGCAATGCATCTTCCAGCGCGCGCAGGGTTTCCACGTCGAGGTCGTTAGACGGTTCGTCCAGCAGCAACACATTGCCGCCGCTCAACAAAGTTTTTGCCAAGTGCAAACGTCCGCGTTCGCCGCCCGACAATTGACCTGCGATTTTGCTTTGGTCGCTGCCTTTGAAGTTGAAACGACCCAAATATTGGCGAGCGGGAATTTCAAACTGTCCGACCTGCAAAATGTCGCGGCCTTCGGCGATGTTGTCGAACACGGTTTTGTCGTTTTGCAAACCTTCGCGGCTTTGGTCAATCAGGCTCATTTTCACGGTTTGGCCGATTTTCACTTCGCCGGAATCGGGCTGCTCTTTGCCCGCAATCATTTTAAACAGCGTCGATTTACCCGCGCCGTTCGGGCCGATGATGCCGACAATCGCGCCCGCAGGCACTTTGAAGCTCAAATCGTCAATCAGCACTTTATCGCCAAACGATTTGGAAACGTTCACAAATTCAATCACTTCGTTACCCAAACGCTCGGCGACGGGAATGAAGATTTCCTGAGTTTCGTTGCGTTTTTGGTATTCGTAGTTACTCATTTCTTCAAAACGCGCCAAACGCGCTTTAGACTTGGCTTGGCGGCCTTTGGCATTTTGGCGCACCCATTCTAATTCCTGCTTCATCGCTTTCACGCGCGCGGCTTCTGATTTCGCCTCGTTTTCCAAGCGTTTTTCTTTCTGCTCCAGCCAAGACGAGTAATTGCCTTTCCACGGAATACCGTGGCCGCGGTCGAGTTCCAAAATCCATTCGGCAGCGTTATCCAAGAAGTAGCGGTCGTGCGTTACTGCAACGACTGTGCCAGGGAAGCGCACTAAGAATTGCTCCAGCCATTCGACCGATTCAGCATCCAAGTGGTTGGTCGGCTCGTCCAGCAGTAGCATATCGGGTTTACTCAACAGGAGTTTGCACAAGGCAACGCGGCGTTTTTCACCGCCGGACAAATTGCCGATTTTGGCATCCCATTCCGGCAGGCGCAGCGCATCGGCGGCGATTTCCAATTCATGTTCCGCACCGCCGCCGGTAGATGAACCCGCCGCGATAATCGCTTCCAAGCGGCCCTGTTCTTCCGCTAACGCGTCAAAATCCGCATCAGGATTGGCGTACTCGGCATACACTTCTTCCAAGCGTTTCTGCGCCGCAGCTACTTCGCCCAAACCGCTTTCCACTTCCTCGCGCACGGTTTTTTCAGGATCAAGCTCAGGCTCTTGCGGCAGGTAGCCGATTTTAATGCCGCCCATCGGCACGGCTTCGCCCTCAAATTCCTTATCCACACCAGCCATAATCCGCAGTACAGTAGATTTACCCGCACCGTTCAAACCGAGCAAACCGATTTTTGCACCAGGGAAAAATGAAAGGGAAATGTCTTTAATAATGGTTTTTTGCGGCGGCACAACCTTACTCACGCGCAGCATAGAATAGACGTATTGTTGGGACATAGTTTTCTCGTTTCCGTCAAACAAATTTCAGACGGCCCATTTTAACCGATTGCTCAAATACTTGCTTGTTCAAATGCCGTCTGAAAATAGAAATCAGCATCACAATATGCAGCAAAGCCGAACCAATGCTTTCATTCTCCAAAATTTTCAACACGAAACCGTAAAAAATTTGATTTAAGCCAGTTTATCTTTGAACAAACGTTGCCAATATTCGATACGCTCCATAAAATGCGCCTATATCCTTGAAAGTACATAAACAAATAATAACGACAAAGAAACACCGCGCTAAAAACAATTTCAGATTTCCCAATACAAATACTTTTAAAATAAGGATTTACCTCATGTCAGAACATACGCAAAAAACAGCAAAACAAGGTTTGCCGTCACTGGCAAAAAGTACGATTTGGATGCTGAGCTTCGGCTATCTCGGCGTTCAGACGGCCTTTACCCTGCAAAGCTCACAAATGAGCCGAATTTTTCAAACTTTAGGCGCTGACCCGCACAGTTTGGGCTGGTTTTTCATTCTGCCCCCATTGGCCGGTATGTTGGTTCAGCCGATTGTGGGTTACTACTCAGACCGCACTTGGATGCCGCGCCTGGGTGGCCGTCGCCTGCCCTATCTGCTTTACGGCACGCTAATTGCGGTTATCGTCATGATTCTGATGCCGAACTCGGGCAGCTTCGGTTTCGGCTACGCTTCTTTGGCGGCTTTGTCGTTTGGCGCGCTGATGATTGCGCTGTTGGACGTATCCTCCAATATGGCGATGCAGCCGTTTAAGATGATGGTCGGCGACATGGTCAACGAGGAGCAGAAAAGCTACGCCTACGGCATTCAAAGTTTCTTAGCGAATACGGGCGCGGTTGTGGCGGCGATTCTGCCGTTTGTGTTCGCGTATATCGGTTTGGCGAACACGGCCGAAAAAGGCGTCGTGCCGCAGACCGTGGTCGTAGCATTCTATGTGGGCGCTGCCTTACTGATTATTACCAGTGCGTTCACCATCTTCAAAGTCAAAGAATACGATCCGGAAACCTACGCCCGCTATCACGGCATCGATGTCGCCGCGAATCAGGAAAAAGCCAACTGGTTCGAACTTTTAAAAACCGCGCCTAAAGCGTTTTGGACGGTTACTTTGGTACAATTCTTCTGTTGGTTTGCTTTCCAATATATGTGGACTTACTCGGCAGGCGCGATTGCAGAAAACGTTTGGCAGACAACCGATGCTTCTTCCGTAGGCTATCAGGAAGCAGGCAACTGGTACGGCGTTTTGGCGGCAGTACAATCCATTGCTGCCGTTATCTGCTCGTTTATTCTGGCAAAAGTACCGAATAAATACCATAAAGCCGGTTATTTCGGTTGCTTGGCTTTGGGTGCACTCGGTTTCTTCTCCGTTTTCTTCATCAGTAATCAATACGCACTGGTGTTGTCTTATACCTTAATCGGTATTGCGTGGGCCGGTATCATTACCTATCCTTTGACGATTGTGACCAATGCCCTCTCAGGCAAACACATGGGTACTTATTTGGGCCTGTTCAACGGCTCTATCTGTATGCCTCAAATCGTCGCCTCCCTGCTGAGCTTTATCCTCTTCCCTATGCTGGGCAGCCATCAGGCAACCATGTTCTTGGTTGCAGGCGCAGTCTTGCTGCTTGGAGCCTTCTCGGTATGTCTGATTAAAGAGACCCACGGCGAATAATCCATCCATACCATCGGCAAAGGCCGTCTGAAACCTTTGCCGAACTTACGATTTTAATAACAGGAGCTTCATAAATGTACACAAGAATCATGGAAATCAGCCCTTGGACATTGCGTTCGGCAAAACTGGAAAAAGAATACAAACGGCTGCAAGAGAGCCTGACCAGTTTGGGCAACGGCTATATGGGTATGCGCGGCAACTTTGAAGAAACCTACTCCGCCGACAGCCACTTGGGCACCTACATCGCCGGTGTTTGGTTCCCCGACAAAACCCGCGTCGGTTGGTGGAAAAACGGCTATCCTAAATATTTCGGCAAAGCCATCAATGCGCTCAATTTCAGCAAAGTTAAAATCTTTGTCGACAATCAGGAAGTGGACTTGGCGAAAAACGACGTTGCCGACTTCTCCATCGAACTCGATATGCAGCACGGCGTGTTGCGCCGCTCGTTCACCGTATTCGGCGTGCGTTTCGATGTGTGCAAATTTCTGTCTGTCGCGCAAAAAGAGCTGGCGGTTATCCGCTGGGAAGCCGTATCCGTTGACGGCAAAACCCACCAAGTCCGCATCGATTCCATCATCGACGCCGATGTGAAAAACGAAGACTCCAACTACGAAGAAAAATTCTGGCAGGTATTGGACAAAGGCGTTTCAGACGACCGCTCCTACATTGCCACCCAAACCGTCGCCAATCCCTTCGGCGTGGAACAATTCATCGTCAACGCCGAGCAAACCTTCGCCGGCAGCTTCAAAGCCCTCGGCGGCAGCCAAACCGACTGGCAGGTCTCCAATTCCTTCGAAGTCGAAGTCGGCGGCACGCCCGAAACCTTTGAAAAACGCGTGATTGTTACCACCAGTCGCGATTATCAAGGCTTGGAAGCGGTGAAAGCCGCAGGCCGCGCCTTGTCGGAAAAAATCGCAGGCGTTGCGTTTGAAACCTTGCTGGACGCACACAAAGCCGGCTGGCTGCACCGCTGGGAAATTGCCGACGTGGTCATCGAAGGCAGCGACGAAGCGCAGCAGGGCATCCGCTTCAACCTGTTCCAACTGTTCTCCACCTACTACGGCGAAGACGCGCGCCTGAACATCGGCCCCAAAGGGTTTACCGGCGAAAAATACGGCGGCGCAACCTATTGGGACACCGAAGCCTACGCCGTGCCGCTCTACCTCGCACTGGCTGAACCCGAAGTTACCCGCAACCTGCTGCAATACCGCCGCAACCAACTGCCGCAGGCGCAACACAACGCGCGCGAACAGGGCTTGGCTGGCGCACTCTATCCGATGGTGACGTTTACGGGCATCGAGTGCCACAACGAATGGGAAATCACCTTCGAGGAAATCCACCGCAACGGCGCGATTCCTTACGCCATCTACAACTACACCAACTACACCGGCGACGAAAGCTATCTTGCCAAAGAAGGCTTGGAAGTCTTGGTCGAAGTGTCACGCTTCTGGGCGGACCGCGTCCACTTCTCCAAACGCAACGGCAAATACATGATTCACGGCGTAACCGGCCCGAACGAATACGAAAACAACATCAACAACAACTGGTACACCAACACCCTCGCCGCATGGGTACTGGACTACACCCGCGAAGCCTTGGCGAAATATCCGCGTCCGGATTTGAACGTGAGCGCCGCCGAGCTGGAAAAATGGGCGGACATCAGCGCCAATATGTACCGTCCGCATGACGAAGAACTCGGCGTATTCGTCCAACACGACGGCTTCCTCGACAAAGACATCCGCCCCGTGTCCGCGCTTTCGCCCGACGATTTGCCACTCAACCAAAAATGGTCGTGGGACAAAATCCTGCGTTCACCCTTCATCAAACAGGCAGACGTCTTGCAAGGCATCTACTTCTTCGGCGACCGTTTCAACATGGACGAAAAACGCCGCAACTTCGACTTCTACGAACCGATGACCGTGCATGAAAGCTCGCTGTCGCCGTGTATCCACTCTATTCTCGCCGCCGAACTGGGCAAAGAAGAAAAAGCCGTGGAAATGTACCAGCGCACCGCCCGCCTGGACTTGGACAACTACAACAACGACACCGAAGACGGCCTGCACATCACCTCCATGACAGGTTCGTGGCTCGCCATCGTCCAAGGTTTCGCCCAAATGAAAACCTGGGGCGGCAAACTCAGCTTCGCCCCGTTCCTGCCAAGTGCGTGGACAGGCTATGCCTTCCACATCAACTACCGCGGCCGTCTGATTAAAGTCGCCGTCGGCAAAGAAAACGTGGTCTTCACCCTGCTCAAAGGCGAGCCGCTCGATTTGCAGGTGTACGGCAAAGACATTACGCTCAACGGCAGCCACACCGTCGCGTTGGAAAAATAAGGAGGGCGCAAAATGACTTTTACCGCAGTCCTCTTTGACCTCGACGGCGTCATCACCGACACCGCCGAATACCACTACCGCGCATGGAAAAAGCTCGCCGAAGGGCTGGGCATCAGCATAGACCGTAAGTTTAACGAGCAGCTCAAAGGCGTGTCGCGCGACGATTCGCTCAAACGCATCCTCGCGCACGGCGGCAAAACCGTCAGCGAAGCCGAGTTCGCCGAACTGACCCGCCGCAAAAACGACAACTACGTCGAGATGATTCAGGCAGTCAAACCCGAAGACGTGTACCCCGGTATTTTGCCGCTACTGGAAGCATTGAAAGCAAACGGCAAAAAAATCGCCCTCGCGTCCGCCAGTAAAAACGGCCCGTTCCTGCTGGAACGCATGGAGCTGACCCACTTTTTCGACGCCATTGCCGACCCTGCCGCCGTCGCGCATTCCAAACCCGCCCCCGACATCTTCCTCGCCGCAGCCGAGGGTGTGGGCGCAGACATCCGCCAATGCATCGGCATTGAAGACGCCGCCGCAGGTGTCGCCGCCATCAAAGCCGCCGGCGCCTTGCCTATCGGCGTGGGCAAAGCCGAAGACTTGGGCAGCGACATCGCGCTGGTGTTCGGCACCGCCGAGCTGACCTATGCCTACTTGCAAAATGTATGGGAACAGTCAGGCAGATAAAATACTAAGGAAGTAAAAAGGCCGTCTGAAAACCTGAATCAGGTTTTCGGACGGCCTAAGATCTTTCTAAAATCCCCTAAACTTCTACCAAGATATTTAGAGCTCTTGTCGGTATTTCTAAAATGCAAGTTCCCACAGAGAACGGGCTAACAAAAACACAGATAAGCCCAGTGTAATATTATTAAAGCGAGTTGCTCTCATATTGCAGCAAATTAATAGTATACAAACCAAACAACCGATTTGTATAAACGGTATCAACAGTACACTGCCTGCTAACATAAACGCGGATATGATCGCCAATGGCAACAATACCCACCAGGCAGGGATATCATACCATCGGGCTTTCTTGCTTAGCGATTGAAACCGAAAATCCTGTACAACCAAAGAAACTAAAGCCAAACCTGAATAATTGACGGATGCCATCCACCAAAATACATTTTTATCTGCTAAAGCCCACCAATATAAAATAGGCGATAAGACTGTCAAAATCAAGAACACGCGCCTTGGAGATTGCAAGTAAAGTTTCCATGCCATAGCAGCATATACTGCTATCGCTGAGAAAACTGCACCTATGCCTGCTGAAATTAAAAGTTCCAAAGGCATGTTTGTAATATCATAATTAATACGAGCACTGTAAAATTCGCTACGACTCCCCTCAGAGTAAAATGCCTCTGATACTGCGCTTGAAAAATCAATGAAGAAAACCATGCAGACAATATACAGTAGGATTAACTGCAGTATTGAGCCTGTATATTGCCGTGGACCACGCCCAAACTGTAACGCGTTGACAACAATCAAACAGGCAACTGTCCATGCAGTAAATGGGATAGTTGCAAAGGAATACAGTAATTGAGGAGTTTCTCCATTATCGAGTAGTACTCCCAAACCCAATACCAACCATCCTATCGCAAACCCCACCCATGCCAAAATGGGAGCAGCCAAAACTCGTGAATAAGCCATTTGCCATGCCGATAAAGAAGACATTCGTAACTGGTCAAATGTATTGGAAGATATATCTTGTTTAAAACTCCTTTCTATCAAAATATAACCGGCCAAAGCTGACAGAGCCAAACCAAACATACTCGTCATAATTAAATACTCTGACCATTCAGTACCTTCACGTTTGGTTATAGCAAACAGTCCATACAAAATAAATATACCAGCAGCCATACCCCAGTTTAAATTCAACCATAGCAACCTTTGAAACTCTGCATTTACCATGATTTTTGGCGGTTTGATACGATTCATGCAGCCTCTCCCTGTTTTTTGACCTGCAAACTGTTTTGATAACTTTGCAGCAAAGTAGTTTTCACAATATCTGCCCCACTCAATGCCAAATCCCTCAACACAACATCACGGATAAGTCGTACACGTGCCTCATCGCCTGAATCAATTAATACCAACAATGCAGAATCATCTACTTTTACATCATAAACGTAATCCAATCCTTGCAATACATCTGCCGCAACACTGATTTCCTCAGTTGCAAAACACAGGCGTACAGTTTGACGATCAGTATTTTCATCCTGCAGTGCCTGGAACACCTGAATTTTCCCTTGCTTAATAACAAGCATATGGCTGCAATATTCGTCCAATTCAGACAAAATGTGGCTGGATACCAATATCGTCATACCTTCCTTCTGCAATTTAAGCAGCAATAACGACAACTCATGCCGTGCTTCAGGATCCAGACCGCTAGCGGGTTCATCCAACAATAAAAATTTCGGCTTGTGAATAATGACCTGCCCAATACCTACGCGTTGCTTTTGCCCTCGCGAAAGTTCACTGATAAAACTACCGAGCTTATCTTCCAAACCCAAAAGTTGAACAGTTTCACTCAGAATTTCAGGCAAATTTTTCTCTGAAACCCCGCGCGAGCTGGCAGCATAAGTCAAACATTCCAAAACAGTAAGATCCTGAGGTAATCCAAAAATATCAGGCAAATAGCCTAATTTGGCATAACTCTCTCGAGGGTTTTCTAAAACAGGTTGCCCATCTAAAAGAACCTTCCCACTACTCGGATTCTCCAAACCAGCCATACATCGCATCAGCGTCGATTTGCCCGCGCCATTCGGTCCAATCAGCCCTGTAATACTGCCTTGAGGAAGCTGTACCGAAATATCATGCAGCACTTGCCGTTCATCGTAATGAAAATACAGATTTTCAATTTTTATCATCAGTTGTCCTTATATTTCAGACGGCCTTATCGCCGCTGACATATTCAATAATGCATCATCATAACATTGAATGCCACCAAAAATATTTTCTAGATAGCATCAAAATTATAAAAAGGCCGTCTGAAAAAACATGGTATTTTCAGACGGCCTTCCTTATCAAATTTACTTAATTGGTTTTAAAGTTGGCAGTACGGTGTCCCAGATAGCGAGGATTTCGG